>JBLNAE010000030.1:0-23835 GCA_050259195.1 Ignavibacteriales bacterium | reverse complement strand
CTCCGCAGTGCGCACGGCAATAATAAACAAAAGGGCTGGTGGCATGGGACTGATTTCCGGTCGAAAATCCTTCCAAAAGGATATGAAAGATGGTGTAGAGCTACTAAATGCCATACAGGATGTTTATCTAAATAAAGAGATAACGGTTGCGTAGAGCTTATTATGTGTATTGCTTATTAGGGAGTGCTATCTAAAAGGCAGCGGAAGAGTATTCCTTCATAAATTCTTCCGCTTTTCTAACCATATCCTCGGAGCCGATAAGTATAGAGGTTCTTTGATGCAGTTCTTTTGGTTGAATGTCTAGGATGCGTTCAAATCCATCCGTGGCTCTGCCGCCCGCCTGCTCTACAATAAAAGACATGGGATTGCATTCGTACAAGAGCCTTAACTTTCCATTCGGAGAGTCTTTTGTTGGGGGATAAATAAAAATACCTCCAGTAATTAGACCTCTGTGAATATCCGCTACCATTGAGCCGGTGTACCTTAATGAATAGGGACGCTTAGTAGCTTTATCCTCTTGTTTACAGTATCTGACATATTGCTTAACACCTTCGGGAAAACTCACAAAATTCCCCTGATTGATTGAATAGATTTTTCCCGTTTTGGGTATTTGCATGTTGCGGTGTGAGAGGCAAAACTCGCCAATTGAGGGATCTAAGGTGAATCCATTCACTCCTCTGCCCGTTGTATAAACGAGCATTGTAGAGGAACCATAAATAACATATCCTGCGGCAACTTGCTCTGAGCCTTTTTGAAGAAAGTCCTCTAAAACGCAGGAACCTCCCGATGAAACGCGCCTGTATATAGAAAAAATTGTTCCGACAGATATGTTGACGTCAATATTGGAAGAACCATCCAGGGGGTCTAGAGCAACGACATATTTTGCGTTCTTTGATATTTCGTCCTCGATAGCGATGATGGTTTCATTTTCCTCAGAGGCAATGCCGCAACATTCCCCTCCTAATTTTAAAGCGGCAATAAATCGCCTATTGGCAAAAACATCCAGTTTTTTTACCTCCTCACCTTGGACATTTGTAGTGCCTGTAGTACCTAAAATGTCCACTAAACCGGCTTTATTTACCTCTCTATTAACGATCTTAGCCGCTAAACCAATGTCTCTTAACAAGCGAGACAATTCCCCTTTAGCATAGGGGAGATCCGTTTGCATTTGAATAATGAATTCATCTAAGGTTACAACGCCAATCATGTTAAATGACCCCGGTTACCAATATTGATAGAGCCTGTCTCTTATTTTAAACCAAAAAATTGAGTTAGCAAAGATTCAGATTTATTTTTTGGATTCTTTTTTCTTGTCACTTTCCAAGGCCTCTTTAGCTTTCTCGGCCTCTTTTATTGCCGGTTTTACTCCGTTTTCCTCAATGAGCCTCTTTGCCGCTTCTACCTTCTTGCCAAAATCTTCAGGGGTGACTTCTTTAAGTACTGAAAATGGCCTATTGATGTATGGAAGGAGGATTGAGTGTTTAAAAAGAGGCTCCTTTTCATGAGAAAAGAAACCCACGGCCGATATTATGAGAAAAACTATAATTACTCCCTTTACTGCGCCAAATGTGCCTCCGCCTATTTTATCAAGCCAGCCCAGATGCAAAGCACCTATAACTCCGCTGAGCACGCGCCCTATTAATTTAACTACTACGTAGGTGACAAACATAACGACAATAAATCCGCCCGCACCCGCTATAGCCTTACTTTTTACAAGATTGTATTGAATAAACAGGTCTCCAGCATAGGAGTAGAACATCGTGCCTGCTATGATTGCTCCGCCGATTGCGACAATTGAAAACACCTCTCTAATGAGTCCGCGTCTTAGCCCAAGAAATGCAAAGAGGCCGATTATAATTAAGATTGCTATGTCCAGCCAGTTCATCTTTTACGAATACACAACCTCAAAACCCGACCCTCTTCCCGGTTCCTTTGTAACCTCTATTCTTACCGGGAATTTATCTTTCAGTTCGTCAACGTGTGTAATAATAATAACTTTGTCGAAATCCCCCTTTATCGCGTTTATAACCTGGACGAATTGGTTGAGTCCGTCTTTGTCCTGAGTGCCGAATCCTTCGTCAATCACAAGGGTCCTAAGCTGTGCTCCTGAGCAGTTTGCAATAAACTTTGAAATTGCGATTCTCAAGGCAAAATCAATGCGAAACGCTTCCCCCCCTGAAAAGGTCTCATAGCTTCTAGTCCCGAATGAATCGCTGATTTTTATCTCAAGCGTCTCTTTCTCGCTTCCTTTCTGAGTGAGTTTTAGCGCATCGAGTTCAAGCGTCATACCCCCGTCCGTAAGCTTTCTTAGAACCTTGTTTGCCTCTATTTCGATCTCCTCTAGCGCACCCTCTATTATGCGTGCCTGAATTCCATTTTTTCCAAAAGCCCTATCGAGTTCCTGATAGACGATCAAATCATGTTTGAGTTCCTTTATTTGTTCGAGAATCTCTTCTTTCTTGTTTTTGAGTTTGGCAATTCTTTCAATTTCATTCATAACCCTGGTTTTCTCTTCGAGCTTCTCGTCTTTAGCCTTTTTTAATTCTATAACCCTCTCTTGGATCAGATTCTTCCTTTCTTCGAGCACCTCAGTTATGGTTACTACCTCTTCCAAATCTTTTATTTGTGCATCTATTTTTTTAAGCTCATCCATTTGAGTGTTCAGTTGCTCTTCAAAATTTTCGCGCTTTTCTCTGTTGTGAGCCAGATTTAGTTTTGCCTTATCGAGATCTTCTTTCTCTTTGGAGAACAGTTCCAGGTTTTTAAGGTTGGATTTTAATTCTTTGTATTTTTGTTCGTCGTATCCGATTTCTCTAATTTTCCTTTCAGTCTCTAAAGCTTCTTCTTTATGCTGGTCGGCAAAGAGGCCTTCAGTCAGGATTTTAGTAAATAAAGCAATTTCGGCATAAATACTTGCGATGTGGTTCTCGGTTTCATCCTTGCCTGCTCTCGCATCTTCAAGGCGTCTATACTCAGCTTGATACTCCCTTAGCAATTCGAGTTTATGCTTTATTTCCTTATGGTTTTTCTCATTATAAGCCGTTCTCATTATCTCTTGGGTTAATTCTTTAAGCTCGCTTCGGAGATCAGCTCCGGAATTCTCTTTTTCGATTAATTTTTTACTTAGTTCTATTTTAGCCAATTCTAAATTCTTGAAGGCCGAAATTGAATCCTCAAAACTCTTTTCCTTCTGACCGAGTTGTTTGTTTAAATCGGGAATATCTTTTATCTCCGACTCCGCGACTTTAATCTCGTTATTGAGTCTTTTTTCATCTCCTTCAATTTGTTTAATTCTCCTACTTTCTTCTTCTAGTGCACTCTTTAAATGTAGAAGCGATTTCTCAATCTTTTCTAAGAGAGCCTCTCTACTTTCTTTTTCAAGCGGAGATTCGCATAGAGGACAGTGGGGATTATCGGCTTCGGATTTAATAATCCTCAACTTTTCCGCTTCTTCTTTCTGTCTTTTTTCAATCTCTGATTTTCTCGAAATCAGGACCCTCTTTTCCTCTCCGGTTTCTTTTAGCCTTGCCTTCAGATTTTCACACCTTGCCTGAATCTCAAGGCGCGCTCTTATCTCGGCTCTTAATCTCCCACATTCTTCTTTAAATCTTTCTGATTCTTCTGCCATTTGAGAAAGCTCTTTAATCCTGGTCTCGATCTCTTTAATCCGGGCCTCGATTGGAAGCCTGATCTTCTCAATGCCCAATTCGATCTCTCTTTGCCTTGATTTAAGCTTTTCCGAAGCTTCCCTTTTTCTCTCGAAGTCTTTTTCGAGAGACTCGGTGTCTAAAAATTCCCTCAATCCGGCTTTAACCTCTTCCTCTCTTTTTAGCAGATTCATTATTTGAGCGAGTCTGTTTTCAATCTCTTTCTTCCTGCCGGTTAGAGAGCTTATCTTCTTCTCTATTTTGGATTTTTCGTCATTTATGAGACGGTTGGTTTCGTCAAGTTTCTTTTCTAGGTTTCTATGTCGCATGAGCTTCTCTGATAAAATTCTTTCCTCTTCTCGCGCCCTTTCAAGCTCCCTGTAGCCCTGAAGAATTTCTTTCTCCTTAGATACGAATTGGTTATTTCTCTCTATTTCTCTATTTAATTTTTCCAGCTCTTCCCTCAATCTACTGCATTTTCTCTCACTTTCACTTTTGTTATGAACGAGCCGACTGTAGGTTGCAACTCTTGTTCTCAGGGCCTCGGATTCTCTGAGGACTTCCTCGTATAATTTCTCGGCATCTCTGAGGTCGAATGTGATTTTTTCTTCATCGGCTTTAACTTCTTTAATTTTCTCCTCTAGGCTTTCTTTTTGTGCGATTTCGAATTCTATCCAACTTATTTCTTTCTCCGCCGATTCCGCCTCAAGCTTTAATTTTTGAGATAATTCTCTTGATCTTTTCCCAAGTTCTTCGTATCTTTCAAGCTCTAAAATTTTCCCTAAGACCTCTTTTCTTTCCCCAGGCGTTTTCTTGGTAAACTCATCTGCTCTTCCCTGGAGGATAAAGGACGAACAGATAAAAGAGTCATAATCCATCTTCAGCATCCTCTCAATCGCATCCTGAGTTTTTCCATCCTGTGCAAGGGTTCTGAAGCTCTCGGCGCTTGCGTCAAATACCTGAAACTCGACGGATGTTGAGGTGGCGAATCCCTTTTTCCTTGTTATGGTTCTTCGAACCCAATAGCGGTTTCCATCAAGGTCGAATTCAAGCTCGACCATAGCCTTTTTGGCGCCGCGCCTTATTACCTCTTCTTTGTTTCTCGCTCTGCATTCTCCCCATAGTGCCCACGTAAGAGCGTCAAGAAGGGCGGATTTCCCGTGACCGTTTTTTCCTGAAAGACAGGCTAAAGTGAACCCCCTGAAATCAAGTGTCCTGCGATCGGGAGGAACGTCCTCACTATAGCTTAAAAAATTCTCTAAAAAGAGTTTTAGAGGGATCATTATTGACTAGAAGTTGAATGATACATTATCTAATTTATAAATCAAAGCTGATTCCGGCGATTATTTTTGTTGTCAGTGAATTCGTTCGCCAAGCGTATTTTTATTTTGACTTATCTGGCTCCTTCAGATAATTTAAGAAGGGATGGAGCTTTCTGAAATTATCGGAATAATAGCCCACGATTTAGAAGAGGTTGAAAAAGAAATTGAGGAAAATATTACGTCTTCAGTTCCTCTCGTCTATGAAATCTCAAAATACATCCTGGGAAGCGGAGGAAAAAGGTTCCGTCCTTCTGTGCTTCTTCTTTCCGCAGGTGTGTGCGGCCTAATGGAGGGAAAAGAAAGGATGTACTCCGCCGCGGCGCTTGAGCTGATTCATACGGCTACGCTTCTTCATGATGATGTTGTAGATGATGCGACTCTCAGGCGCGGAAAGACGGCATCGAATGTTATTTGGGGAAATGAGGCAAGCGTTCTTGTAGGGGACTTTATGCTTGCCCGCGCCCTTGGATTGATACAGTCCTGCGGGAATCTGGAACTCATAAAAGCTGTAACAGACGCGGCAGCAAAGATGGCTGAAGGACAGGTAGTTGAGATAATGAGTGAAAAAAAAATGATAGAGGTATCCGAAAAGGTTTGCTTTGACGTTATAGAGAATAAGACCGCATCTCTAATTGAGAGCTGCGGACGTGTAGGAGCAATTCTTGCCGGAGCGCCGGAAGATGTAAAGGGCATGCTCGGAGAGTATGGGCTTAATCTAGGAATTGCTTTTCAGCTTATAGACGATGCGCTTGATTATTCCGCAGCTGAGAAAGAATTTGGAAAAGCCGTAGGTCAGGATTTAAACGAGGGGAAGATAACGTTGCCCCTTGTTTATGCCTTAAAAGGCGCTTCAAACAGAGAAAAATCTCAAGTGGCAGAGATTCTTCAAAATGACAGTTCTAAGAGGGAAGAACTCGACTTCGTTTTCAGCCTCGTAGATAAATACAAGGGGGTTGAAAAAACAAAAATCGCGGCAAAGGAATTTGCGGACAAAGCAAAGGAAGCCATACTCGACCTTCCGGCAAATACCTGCAAGAGATCACTCGATTTGCTTGCGGATTATGTAGTGGAGAGGAGAACATAGCCAGATTAAGTGAGAAATTTTAATCGAATTGCTTTATTTCGTCCGCAATGACAATTTTATGTTTGTTAAGGTCGCGGAATCGCATTCTTTAAGAGGGTATAGCGATGGCAAGAAAAAAGAAAGAATGGGAAAAACAGATAAAAGCGAAAGAGAGACAGAGTGAGTTTCGTACTCCCTCCGGGATAGTTCTTGAAAGGCTCTATGTACCTGAAGATATAGAGAACATTGACTACGGGCGAGATCTCGGATACCCGGGTGAGTATCCATTTACCCGCGGAGTTCAGCCTACAATGTATCGCGGAAGGTTCTGGACAATGCGTCAGTACGCGGGGTTTGGCACGGCTGAAGAAACGAATGAGAGGTTTAGATACCTCCTCGATCAGGGACAGACTGGCCTAAGCGTTGCCTTTGATCTTCCAACGCAGATGGGATACGACTCGGATCATCCGATGAGCAGAGGCGAGGTGGGCAGGGTTGGCGTCGCAATAGATTCGCTGGAAGATATAGAGATTCTTTTCGATAAAATTCCCCTCGGCGAAGTGAGTACCTCTATGACAATAAACGCTACGGCTTCGATGCTTCTTGCAATGTATATGGTGGCTGCTGAAAAGCAGGGCGTCGGTTCTGATAGGATTCAGGGCACCGTTCAAAACGATCTACTCAAGGAATTTATAGCGAGGGGAACTTATATATTTCCTCCAAAGGATTCCGTAAAAATCACGATAGACATCATGGAGTATTGCCGGGACAGAGTCCCTAAGTGGAATCCGATAAGTGTAAGTGGTTATCACATGCGCGAGGCAGGCTCTACAGCAGTTCAAGAGGTGGCTTTTACACTTGCTGATGCGATTGAGTATCTTGAGCATGCGAAGGCAAGGGGGCTTGATGTCGAAAAAATCGCAGAAAGGGTGTCGTTTTTCTTTGCCGTCCATAACAACTTTCTTGAAGAGGTGGCAAAGTTCCGCGCGACCCGAAGGCTCTGGGCAAGGATTATGAAAGAGAGATTTAGTGCAAAGGATGACAGAGCCTGTATGCTCAGGTTTCATTCCCAAACCTCTGGTGTTACGCTCACTGCACAACAGCCGAGAAATAACATTATGAGAGTAACCATTCAGGCTCTCGCTTCGGTTCTCGGCGGAACGCAGTCGCTCCATACAAATTCCTTTGACGAGGCTCTTGCCCTTCCATCGGAAGAGGCTGCAACAATTGCCCTTCGCACGCAGCAGGTCATTGCCTATGAGAGTGGTGCGAGTGATACAATAGACCCGCTTGCAGGGTCGTACTGCATAGAGGCTCTTACGAATAAGATAGAGGAAGAAGCTATCAAATATATCGAGCAGATTGATAAAAGAGGCGGGACGATAAGGTGTATTGAGGAAGGATACATAAACCATGAAATTGAGGAGGCTTCGTACCGATACCAGCGTGAGGTGGAAAAGAAGGAAAGGATAATTATCGGTTTAAATGAGTATATAAATCCAAACGAAGAGCCCATTGAGATCCACAAAATTAACCCTCAGATTGAAGCGATTAAAAGGGAAAGGCTCAAAAGATTGAGAAGCCAAAGAGACAACGATAAAGTAAAAGCCGACCTCAGGAGGCTTGAAGAAGCGACAAGAAGCAACGAGAATCTCATGCCCCACATAGTAGAGGCGGTAAGAGATTATACCACGATAGGCGAGATGAGCATGACGCTTGAGAAGGTTTATGGAAGGTATAGAAGTGGTAAAACTGTAGTGGGGTAATTTACACCCATGATTCCTACTTCATAGAAAGCATCATCACAATTGCGTCTTCCCCTGTGTCTACATAATATCCGCGTCTTATGCCAATGGATTTAAACCCCAGTTTTTCATATAGTCTTTTTGCTTCCGTGTTTCCGCGTCTGACCTCCAGTATTGCATGTTTTGCGCCCTTTGTGAGAAAATAATCCAGACAGTATCTCATCATGTTTTCTCCTACGCCCATTCTCCTAAAGTCGGGGTGAACGGCGATATTAAGGATATGAACTTCATCGTATATCATCCATGCAACGATATAGCCTACAATCACGCCGTCGAGCCGTGTGACGTAGGCAAAGGAGCGCGGGGATTTTAGCTCCATGTCAAACACCTGCCTGGGCCAGGGCGTAGGAAAACACGCTTCCTCGATTACCATTATCTCATCGAAATCTGCCGATCTCATTTCCTCTATCACGAGTGCAGGCATGGGCTTCATTAGCGGAAAATTTTACAGTGCATACGAGGATTTGCAAATTGATAGCAATCTAAAGGCTTATGAGATTGGTTTTTGTCTTATCTTGATCAGACGAGATATTTAATATTAGCTATTCTTGGACAGTTTAAACGAGGGAAACTACACTTATTGATGCCCTGCTGGGCAACCGATTACTTCCTACGGCGGTTGTCCCACTTACATCTATCATTACACTTATTGGGTATGGGAAGAATCCGTGTGATTGAGGAAGGATATTAATGGAATATGGATCAATTTCGATGGAAGATAAAGAGAGCATCCTAAAAAGGTCTGCCCTGAAATTCGTTGTTTTATTGGGCGTAGTAAGTCTCTTCGCGGATGTGACATACGAAGGGGCCCGCAGCATCACGGGACCGTATCTTCCTTATTGGGGCAAGCGCAACGGTAGTAGGCATTGTGTCGGGGTTTGGAGAGTTGATAGGCTATGGTCTGCGGCTTGTTTCCGGATACATTTCAAAAAGGTCTTTGGTGCCTCCGATAGTCAGATTCCTATATTCTACGCAGTCGCTATGGGAGTTGACGCCCTTGCAGCAATTCTCTTCGGGCGTTTGTTTGATCGGGTGAGCATTTCCATACTGATTGTCGTTGCCATTTTATCCTCACTTTTTGCTCCATTGGTCTTCTTGGGAAATTTCTACTTTGCCCTTACAGGAATGGCCCTTTGGGGCATAGGCATAGGGGCGCAGGAGTCCGTTATGAAAGCCGCTGTCGCAGGGATGGTTCCTGCAGATAGGCGCGGCACTGCGTACGGACTTTTAATCTAGGATAGGGGGTGTTTTGGTTTTTAGGCAGCGCGTTAATGGGTATTCTTTATGACAAATTCTATTCTCTTCTTTAATTGTATTCTCAGTAGCGATGCAACTTGTCTTTATTTCTCTGCTTTTCATGGCTCAAAAAGAGCTAAGGATTACTTAACCACCATAACCGTACATGGAGCAAGGCGAGTTATGGTCTGTGATGTGCTTCCCCATATTCTTCCAAATATCTTTGAATGTCCCATAAAACCTATCACAAGTAGATCAAATTTTCCTTCATTAATGTAATTAATAACCTTCTCTAATGTCTCGCAACGACCTTTGTATTGGGCGAAATAGAGGCTTGTCAACTTTTCAAACAGCCTTTTTATTTTCCTTGACACCTTTTCTATGCGTGGTAATCTCAAATTGAAAATAGGTTTCAATTTCTATGGATTTAATCACATAAATGCCAGATGGGGATAAGCACCGGGAGCTTGAACATAGGTTTTACAAGAAATAACGTTGAATCTAAAGCTTTTCTCAGGGTTATAAGCCTTCTCTATGCAGGTTTTTTCCTCTTTTTTCTCCTTGTTTCCAATTCATACGCCGGGGAGGCGGAAAGGTTACTCTCCATGGTGGATTATATTGGGGGCGACTATAAAAACGCCGTTCAGGACGGGAAGGTTGTGGATGAGAGAGAGTATAAGGAGATGCTCGGATTCTCCTCGGATGTGCTTGATCTATTTTCTGAGCTAAAATCCTCGGGTGGAGATAAAGCAGGAGTCGAAGCCGATCTGATTAGGCTTAAAAAGGCGATAGAAGATAAATCCCCGGATAAAGAGATTGAATTAGTATCAAAAGGGATAAGTGATAGACTTATCTCGGCCTATAATATAATTCCTTATCCCAAAAATCACCCCTCGTTTCAGGCAGGAAAGCGTCTGTACGAAAAAGACTGTGCTGAATGCCACGGTGTAATCGGCGCGGGGAACGGCCCCAGTGCTTCTGGTCTCAGCTCGCCTCCCATGAACTTTACAAATGGAGGAGATATGAGCGGGCTCTCTCCATTTAAGGTTTTTAACACAATGAGCTTCGGTATCGCAAACGCCGATATGCCTGAATTTCCTACACTTTCTGAGAATGATAAATGGAACATCGCATTCTATGTCTTCTCACTCAGATTTAATCAGAAAGAGAGCGAAGCAGGGGAAAGAATATTTAAGGCGACCAATATTCCTAAAGAAATGAGGGATCCGAAAGTTCTTGCCACGCTCTCAGACGACGAGCTTTCAGATAAGCTCAAGCCCTACATCAAGGATGAAAAAGACTTGCCCAAGGCGCTCGCTTTTCTAAGAAGAGACATAGTTGGAAATGAAAAAGAAGACCCGTTAGCCGCAACAAGCTCTATTCTCAAGGAGGCGGTAGACCTTTACGAACAGGGAAATAAAAAAGGCGCATACGATAAAGCGCTCGATGCTTACCTTAACGATTTTGAGAAAGTAGAGCCTAAGATTATTTCGAGAGACCAAAAATTCGGTCTCTCTCTTGAGGCGAAATTCGTAAAACTTAGAGGGTTGATTAAGGATGAAAGACCGGTTGAAGAAGTAAAAGCTCTTCACGGAGAGATCGAAAGCGATCTTAAACATGCCTCAGTCGTGCTTCAGAGTAACGAGCCGTTTGGCAAGGCGCTTTCATTTATAAACTCATTTGCAATTCTTATACGCGAGGGGCTTGAGGCGGCTTTGATAGTTGCGGCTGTGCTTGCATTCCTGGGTGCAACGGGGGCAAAAGGCTCTATTAAGTACGTGCACCTGGGATGGATTTTGGCTCTTGTTGCGGGGCTAATTACGTGGTTTTTGGCTCAAACCGTTATATCAATAAGCGGCGCGCAGCGTGAAACTATAGAGGGCGTGACCTCTCTTTTTGCGGCGGCAGTTCTTTTCTACGTGAGCTACTGGCTCATTACAAAAATCGAGGTCAAAAAGTGGAAAGAATACATTCAAGGCAAGGTAAAGAGAGCACTTTCGAAAGAGAGCGTATTTGCACTTGCAAGCGTTTCGTTCTTTGCCGTCTATAGAGAGGCGTTTGAAAGCGTGCTCTTCTACCAGGCCCTGTGGCTTCAGGCCGATAACTCTAAAGGCGCAGTGATATGGGGACTTGTTGCTGGAACCGTTCTACTTACAGGTTTAGTATTAGTGATTTTTAAACTCGGTCTTCGAATTCCCCTTAAATACTTCTTCAGCATCACGAGTTTTCTGCTCTATTTTCTTTCTTTTGTTCTTGCCGGAAAGGGAGTAAGAGGGCTTCAGGAGGCCGGAATAGTTGGAATAACTCCACTCGATTTTATCCCCCAAGCAGATATTCTCGGAATCTATCCGACGCTTGAGACGACAATTGTCCAGGGGATTCTGCTCCTCGCATTGATTGGAGCGCTCATTTGGCTTGGGTTTATAAATCAAGAAAGAGAAAGAAAAACCATTGTTGCAAGCGTGTCCCATATAGCCGATGATATGAAAACGATGCATGAGGCTTTTGAGCATATAAAGGGACACATTATAGAGTGGCGGAGATGCGAAGAGATTAATCTTGAGGCCGAAGAGCTTAATGGTCAAATACAGGACGTGCTCAAGCGCGTAGATGAGTTGGAAAATAGGCTAGGGGACTTTTTTGATATGGTCTTAAAGAATAGAGAGGCCTCTACTAAAGGATCGCAAGCAGATAAAGAAGCGGTTGAGCCGACAAATCCTCGCAAACTTTCCTAGAAGGTCGGTTTTGTGCTTCCTCTCAAAATCTAATTCTTTAACTTGCCCCGCACTTCTTAGTCATTTAGGATTAATGACACTTTTGTTTTTCTTTCTCCATTTACGGGGAAGATCGGTATATGGAAATGAATACAAATATAATCTGCTTTAACTCCTCTCAAGAGTGGAGGAATATTAACTAATGTAGGGTTGACCCTATGTGTCGCTTCTTCAATAAATATAATAATGGAAAGAAAAAAGGCCGTTCTTATTGTATCAGGAGGGATAGATAGCTCAACGCTGATTTATAAAATGATCCAGGAAGGCTACGAGACCTATGCCCTCACCTTTATATATGGACAGAAGCATAAAAGAGAGATTGAGTCTGCCCGCAAGGTTTGCAATAACCTGAATGTTGCCCATAAAATTATAGATATTTCAAGCCTAAAAGAGATTCTTTCGGGTTCTGCTCTAACAGATTCGGAGATTGACATCCCTGAGGTTCCGGAAACCGCCGAGTACTATGAAATGCTAAAAACGACTATAGTTCCAAACAGAAATTCAATATTCCTCTCGATAGCCATAGGATATGCGGTAAGCATAGGAGCAAACCATGTCTTCTTTGGGGCGCACCATTCAGATAGAGGCGTTTATCCCGACTGTAGGCGCGAGTTTGTGGAGGCTTTTCAGTATGCAGAGCGTCTTGCAAATGATAATTCCCTATTAGTTGTAGCCGCGCCTTTTGTGAATATGAATAAATCCGAGATTGTTAAGCTGGGAATTGAGTTGGGAGTTCCATACAAAGAGACATGGTCTTGTTACAGAGGTGGAGAAATGCACTGCGGGGTTTGCAGCTCTTGCAGGGAAAGAAAAAGAGCGTTTCAGGAAGCGAGTATTGAGGACCCAACAGGGTATGAAAGGTAAAGATTGATGAAAATAAGCGAGATTTTCTTGTCAATTCAGGGTGAAGGTGTGGAAATCGGACTTCCTACCGTGTTTGTACGTTTATTTGCGTGCGACCTTAGATGTGCATGGTGTGATTCAATGTATGCTGTTGAGGGTAGAGATTTTAGGGAAATGACTCTGGAAGAAGTAAGGGCGGAGATAGAGAAGCTTGAATGCAAAAGGGTCTGCTTTACCGGGGGCGAACCTCTCATTCAAAGAAGAGAGCTTGAGACTCTTGCGAAGGATTTAGCCGATGACGGGTATGAAATGATACTTGAAACGAGCGGTCACAAAGAACCTCCGCCGGTATTTTGGACTGATAACTCTCTAATAAGCATGGATTGCAAGTGTCCCGGCTCAGGGATGGAAAAGAGGATGAACTTTGAACTATTTGAAAAACTCCGTCCCAAGGATCAGCTTAAATTCGTCATTAAAGACGAGGTAGATTACAATTACGCAAAAGAGGTTTTAAAACAGCATAAAATTAAAGCAAATATAATTTTCCAGTCGGTCTACGGAACTAGCTTAGATTGGCTTGCCGAAAGGGTGCTAGAAGACAAACTGGGAAATGTTAGAGTTCTGCCCCAGCTACACAAAATCATCTGGGGAGAGAGGAGGGGGGTGTGAAACTCCTTCAGGAAACTATCTCCTCTATAGAGCCTCTGAATTCGGAGTACATCGCTCTTGCTCAAGTGCGACTTGATAATCTTACAAAGCCAAAGGGGAGCCTTGGAAAACTGGAGGATTTTGCGAGTCGCATCGTGGCGATTACGGAAAATACAAAGCCGAGATTAGACAAAAAAGCCGTGTTTGTCTTTGCAGGCGACCACGGTGTGGTTGAGGAGAGAATCAGCGCGTATCCAAAAGATGTGACTCGTGAGATGGTTTACAACTTTCTCAGAGGCGGAGCTGGGATAAACGCACTCTCGAGACACGCAGGGGCAGACGTTTTTGTAATAGATATTGGGGTAGATTGGGATTTTAAAGGTACGGAGGGATTGATAATAAAGAAAGTAAAGAGGGGAACAAAGAATTTGGCAAAAGACCAAGCAATGACAACGGATGAGACTGTAAAGTGTGTCGAAACAGGAATAGAACTTGCTGAAGATAAAATTAGGATGGGATATAACTTCATTGCAGTGGGGGATATGGGAATAGGGAACACAACTCCTTCGGCGGCAGTAATGTGTGCTTTTACAGGATTGTATCCGAAAGAGGTGATTGGACGTGGCACGGGAATAGATGGTGAGATGTGGAATCGTAAAATCGGGGTAGTAGAAAATTCGCTGGCGCTACATAATCCCGATTCCAACTCAGCGCTTGATGTCCTCTCTAAAGTCGGAGGGTTTGAAATTGGAGGAATTGCAGGAGTGATTTTAGGTGCGGCTTCAAAGAGAATTCCCGTTGTAATTGATGGGTTTGTATCAACGGCGGGAGTTATGGTTGCACTCCGACTCTGTCCGAATGTAAAGGACTACGTCTTTTTCTCCCACATGAGCGCCGAGGGCGGACACGGATTGATTTTAAAAAAGCTCGGCGTTGAGCCTATATTTAATCTCAATATGCGTCTTGGAGAGGGCACGGGGGCAGTGATTGGGATGTTTATAATCGAAGCCGGAATCAAAGCCTATAATGAAATGGCAACATTTGAAGAGGCGAGGGTATCAAAAAAACAAGAAGAAAAATAACGGTCTCTCATTTGATTTTCAGTGGTATCCCCGAAATAATTACATAAACCTCATCGCAGATTTGAGCTAATTTTTGATTAAGGATTCCCAGTTCTCCCTGATACATTCTTGAGATTTTACCCTGTGGAATTATTCCACATCCAACTTCGTTTGTTACGATTATTGCGTTTCCTCCAAATTTACTTAGTTCTCCAATAAAGTTTTCTATCTCTGATAATTTTTCCGTTTCTGAAACCTCAAAAAACAGATTCGAAAGCCAGAGTGTAAGACAATCTATGATAGCGGTTGACTGGTTTATTTCCTTTAAAACAGCTCCAAGGTGAATCGCTTCCTCAACGGTTTTAAAATCGCTTCCGCGTTCCCTCTTGTGTTTTTCTATCTTATCCTGCATTTCCCTGTCTATCGGGCGAGCCGTGGCTATAAAGATTTTTTCCGCCTCTTCTATCTCCCTTGCAAGATTTAGAGCAAATCGGCTCTTTCCGCTCTTTATTCCGCCCGTGATGAGAATCTTTTTTCCCAATCAGAAATTTCCTCCTCAATTATTTTCTTTGATTCAAAAAAATCCTCAATTCCGAAAACCTCAAGCGTAAGAAGTCCTGAGAAATCCGAAGACATGATTCTATCTATAACCGATTTTATAAAATTTCTTTCCGCCTTCTGAAGTCCAGTATGTCCCTCTCCTTCTATCTCAGGCCCGTAGAAATGGACTACTTTTATTCTGGTGAAGTTTTTATCAAAAATCTCCGTCCATTTATCTGAACATTTGAGGGTGTGGCTTATATCAAGACAGAGCTTGAAATCAAACTCCTCGATTATAGGGAGAATGTGCTTTATGGGATAACTTAGATTTTCAATAAAGACATTTTCATTCCCGAACTCAATAAATATCTCGGAAAGCGACCTTGTGGTTCTTAGAACCCACATCTCTTCAGATTCTACTTCTCCCAGATGAGAGCGTTCGGGGATGACATTCTCTCTTGGAAGGTGAACTATGTATCCTCTTGGGTTTAAAGAAGAGGCGAGTCTCATAATCTCAATAGTTCTCTTTAGAGAAAACTTTCTAAATTCGGCATCTTTTGAGCATATATCGAGATCAATGGGAAGGTGAACCGTATAAGAAATTCCGGTTTCTTCCGAGATTTTCCTGAGTGTTTTAACGTCATCTATACTAGGAAGGTTTGAGTAGTCCTTGCCTTCAAAAAGAACAAGTTCTATGTCATCTACAAGACCAGTTAGTTTTCTTACATTTGGAATTATGTTGTCAGGGTATATGTAAGAAGTTGTGCCAACTTGCATCAATTATGATTCCTCCTATCAGAAACCCGAATACCTCTGAAAGCTCAATTACAGCGCCAAACACGTCTCCCGTTACTCCGCCAAACGCATGATTAAAGAAGGTCAGAAGAACAAAGCTGAAAATAGAAACGGCCACAAAAACTATTCCTCCCTTTAGCCCTAGCAATAGAAGAGAAAAGAGAAAAGCCGATAAACCGCTTATGAAAAATGCCTTTCGAGTTGAATGAACAGTAAAAATATACCCAAGCCCATCTCCCGATGCGGGGGCACTAAACTTTGCCGCAACCACCGAAGTCCATCTGGAAAGGGAAGGGATAAGAATCAGGCCTTCAATTTTAAATCCTTCAGGTAAGGCAGAGATAGATATGATTTTTCCGACTACGACAATAATGAGAGCAGAAGCCCCAAAAGCACCTATAGTTTTTCCTTTCATTACGCTCAGTGCCCTCCCCTTATCATGTCCTGCAAAATGAAGCGCATCGAAGCAGTCGGCAACCCCGTCTAGGTGAAGTCCACGCGTGAATAAGACTAGGATTATTACGGGAAAGAGCGAGAGGACTAAATTTGAGACAATCACATACCTTAGGAGGAACTCAGTCAGCCCACAAATCCCGCCTAAGAATATTCCCACGAGGGGAAAAAACATAATTGAGTCTGCGATGTCCTCTGCCTGTATTTTTTCTTTAGATTTTCCGACTCTAAAGATTGTAAGAAATTCGATTGCGATTTTAAGGTTTTTAGGAACCATGAGGAAACCCGCTTAATAAACGACATTTGCACTATACCAAACTTGACAGATTAAATAAAATGAACTGATAATAGAATGCCAATTAATTCTAATAGGAGATAGATTATGGAATATCGAAAACTTGGGAATACCGACTTAAACCTATCGGTTATCGGGTTTGGATGCTGGGCTATGGGTGGAGGATGGGGACAAACAGATGATAGAGAATCCATTGCTGCTGTAAGACGCGCGCTCGATCTCGGAGTTAATTTCTTTGATACGGCGGACATATACGGATTTGGGCACTCTGAGGAGATGCTCTCTGAAGCCCTTGGTTCTCTAAGAAAAGACGTAATCATAGCTACAAAAGGGGGGCTTGCGTGGGATGAGCACGGCTGTATGTTCCGTTCAAGCAGCAGGCATCATATTATGAATGCGGTTGAAGCGAGCCTCAGACGTCTCAAAACTGATTACATTGACCTCTATCAAATCCACTGGCCCGACTTCCATACACCATTTGAAACCACGATGAGAGTGTTAGATAACTTGATTAAATCGGGTAAAGTGCGATACGTAGGGGTTTCAAATTTTACTGTGAGACAGATGAAAGAGTGCATGAAAATCAGACCCATTCACTCGCTTCAGCCTCCGTACAATATGCTCATGCGGGATGCTGAGCAGGGTTTGCTCTCTTTTTGTAAAAAGAACGGAATAGGCGTCGTAGCCTATGGCCCTCTTGCCTATGGACTTCTTACTGGGAAATTCACAAAAGACACCGAGTTTCCAAAAACGGACTGGCGCTCAGGAGGCCTTTTCCCAGACCCTGGAGACTGGCAAAGGCATATTGACCTGTTCCATGGAAAGCAATTTAGGAGAAATCTAAAGATTGTTGAGAAAATAAAGAAGATTGCAGATAAGCATGGAAAGACCGTTGGGCAACTGGCAATTGCGTGGGTTTTATCCAATTCTTCTGTAACCTCTGCAATAGTCGGAGCAAAACGTCCCTCTCAGATTGAAGGAAACATTGGAGGCGCGTGCTGGCAGATTTCAAAAGAAGAGCTTTTGCGGATTGATGAGATTTTGGATAAGACTCCTTGATGTTATAATATAAATGAGTTTGTAGTGGAAGATTAGGAAGTGTAGGGGAGAGATGAAAAAGATAATTTTATTTCTAATAGCGGCTCTTATATTTGCTTACGGGTGCGCCGAACCTGTAATGACAAGAAGGGGAGAAATTATTCCGCCGCCGCCTTCTGCGCAGGCTATTTGGATCTATGGGCACTATGATTTGCAGGGTAAATGGGTTCCCGGGCACTGGGTTGAGTAGAGGTTGTCTAGGGATAAATGGAGAAGGATTATGGTAAGGAAATTAACCCTGATAATTGTATCGTTTGTATTTGTGTTTTTATTGTCTTTATCTTCATACGGTTTTAATGGTGGACCTGCGGGACGCAGCGGTGGATTTACGGGTGGGCGATCCAACTCTGGACAGATTAATTCCGGACATTTCGGTGGTTTTAATCAACACCATTTTGATTCACACGGGCATTTTCATGGACATCATGACCATGATCGTTTTATTCTTGCATCAGACTTTTTCTTTGGGTTTGACTTCCCATTCGTGGTATCCCCGTTTTACTATCCTTATTATTCGTATTACTACCCCTACTATTATCCGTATTACTATCCGTACTATTACCCTTATTACTATCCCTATTATGGCAATTCTTATTATAATCAAGCCTATGGTGATATTGAAATTCAGGTAACGCCGGAAGACGCAGAGATATATGTGGACGGCAGATTTATCGGTCGGGCTAATGATTTTAAGGGGTCTGCCGTAGTTTTAGTTTCTTCGGGAACTCATGTGGTCGAGTTTAGATACGATGGTTCGAGTACCTCAACCAATGTTACGGTCGTTCCGGATTCTAAATCGGTTGTGGAGCAGCATTTTGATAATAATCCTAAAAACCCTTCATAGGCATATCCCATCTATTATCAAATTTCGTTTCAATATTGAAATATAGCATATAAAAGAACAATACAAATTGTAGAGAAATATTTGTGATTTTACTTCCATTTCTATCTGGGCTAACATGGCTCGGCTGAGCTTATCGAAGTCTGGTTACCCTTACTAATTCTTATGATATTCTATCTTGTACATTACTTGGGATTAATAAATAACGAGGAGGAACACAAAATGTCAAAAAAGATTTTTCCCCATGCATTTGTTCTTCTCATTTCCGTATTTCTAATCAGTAACTTGGCTTTTGCTCAGGAGAGATTTGAAAAAAGCACGCTTGAGGCGGTAGGAAGAGGAGAGGTAAAAATAAAACCCGACATGGCGTATCTCACAATTTCGGTAGAGACCACCGCGAAGAAGGCTTCAGATGCTGTAAGAGAGAATGCCGAGAAGATGAAGAGCGTAATGGATAAGCTCAAATCTCAAATCGGCAAAGAGGATAAGATTACAACCACCGGGTATACATTGTCTCCGATTTATGAATATAACGATAGAATAAAAGAGTCTCAACTTACGGGATATAAGGCGTCTAACGGGGTAGTCGTTGAGACTAAGAATCTCGATGACCTTGGAAAGCTGATTGATTCCGCAACCCAGGTTGGAGCAAACAGAGTTGATAGTTTGAGCTTTGACACTGATAAAAGGGAAGAATATAGAAGGCAGGCTCTAGCCCAAGCCGTGCAGGATGCGAAAGCAACAGCAGACGCCGTTGCTAAGGCTTCGGGGGTGAAAATAGTAAAGATTCTTCGAATCTCTCCTTCTTTTGAGGTGCCAAGACCAATGGTTAGAGAACTTGGGTTTGCAAAAATGGCTGCCACCCAGACCGCTCCGACACCGATTGAACCGGGTGAGCTTACAGTGAGCGCTACGGTGAACATAGTTTTTGAGATAGAATAAGAGGATTATTGATTACTTTTACGGGAAGTGATAGAAACTAAGGATGGAGAACGGACATTCGTGTCTAATAACCATCTGTGAGACTTATAGTTATGTTCCAGGCTGGCATTTTTCACAAGGACAGAGTTTTTTCAGAAACTCAAATGAGTATATTCCCGTATCATGGCCATCATTCCAGTTAAACCTGATTGCATAAAGTCCTACCGGATCGGTCTTCTCGGGCCTTATCTTTCCTGATGGCACTCCTAGCGGAATGGCGCGTTTAAAAGGCAATTTGCTATCTTTGCTGGATTTCCTGAGGTCATTGCATCTGGCGCAGGGACATGCTTGTCTCAGGTCTTCATAAAGGTAGATACTTTCATGTCCATCATCCCAGGTGATAATGAGCGCGGTATCGCTGAATTCACTGATCTCTTTCGCTTTCATTTTTATAAATTTATCAACTTGGAAATTAAGCCTCTTTGCCACTGCGATGCTTTTTGAATTCCTCAATAATCTCATCGAACTTCTTTTTAAGACGGGGCATCTCTTTATTAAATTCCTCTATTCCTCTTTCGGCGCTCTTCCTTGCTTCTTCCATAAGTTCCTGCATCTGTTTTTTGAGTTTTTTCCCCTCTTCGCTCTCTCTGAGTTGATTGAGCCAATTCTCAAATTTTCTGTATGAATCTTCTAAAGTCTTCTGCTGTGTTCGAAGAGCAAACTGCGCTCGCGAGGAGTAGCCCTCCGCCTTTGCTCCTTGAGAAAATGGAGGGGCTTTCTCATTTAGAACCTCAACGGTAATTTGTTTCTTATCGGATTCTCCTGATGGGCTTTCAATTATGAACACGGAGCTTGAGTTAACCTTATCTTTGTATCCTTTGTATATTTTTGCTTCTACACTTACTTCCCCATCGTCTGTGACCTCAGCGTCCTTGACTTCTCCTACGGACGCGCCGCCCAGCACGAGTTTGCTGCCCGGACCTATTCCGCTTATCTTATCAAATACTATAAAAATCTCTATATCTTCTGTGTAATTACTGAACCAAAACGCCGCGCCCGTTATAATTACAAAGGCCGGTATTAAAATTAAATTTCTTCTTGCCATTGTCTTATCTACATTGCTTGACTGGGCAGGCGCGGGGTAGTTTGACTAGGCTCACCACAGGTCTGCCCCTACGTTTCCTTTTCAATTATAATTTCTACTCCTTGAGAAACTCCTTTTAAAATTTTTGGGTCTCCTTCTACTCTGCCAAATACGTTCACGGGGCTTGCCGCTTTTATCTCATTCTCTGTGCTCACAGGAGTCATCCCGAAGAATATACAAAACGCGCGACCTACAGGCCAGTATCCGAGTTCCCCGAGTCTTACGGATTCCCTCGCTTCTTTTTCTTCGCGGAGTTTTAAAGGGATTTCAAAGTAGATTTCGTCTCCCCATCTATTTACCTTTCCTTTGATAGGAAGGGCGTTCCATATAGCGGAGGCGGTATCAGTCTCATAAAGACCTGCCGAAATTTCAATCTCACCTGATATAATTTTAACCCTTTTCATCTTTACCTCATTTAATTTAACTCACTTTATGAATAAACTCTACATTGTGGATAGAGGTTTCCAGTCGAGAAAATCAGTTATTAAAATTTCATCCTCACCCTGTACGTGAGCTTTGACTCCTTGTCTTTAGGGACTGGGATATTGAATTCAGCGGTGAATGCCTCTGTCTTTCTATACTCGTGAGATGAACTCAGCATCTTCCAGTCTCCCGGTATTGGCTCAACGACCTTTACAAAGACATCCTCTTTCTTATGGTTTCTAAGTGAGATTTCAAAAGACACCTCGTATGTGTCATTGCTAATCTTTTTCCAGTCCGTCTGCTTTCTGGTTCCAACCACATCAAAGGCATCCCCCAGCTTTATCCTGACCTTCTCGTCCTTTGGAGTATGGTCTATGGAATCCTCTCCGACAAACTGGAGGCTTCCCTCTTTGTCGTGTTTATAGACCCGGATCGTGCCTTTGGGAAGCGGGATGCCGAGATTGTTCTCCTTCTTGTTTTCAATCTCTACAAACACGCCAACCTTCTGGTTCGATATAGCCTCGCCGTACTGGCTGTAATAATAATCTCTTGCCCCATAGTAAACGAGTTCCTTTTTCATCGGAATATTTTCAGCGCTCACAAGGCTTATCTGCTTTGTCTGATTGTCTTTAACAGTTGCGGGTCTGTCAAGGGTGTATATGTGGTACTCAAAAAATTCTTCTTCTTTGAATTGCGGTGCTGCTGGTCTCGCCTCTGCCATCGCCGCTTTCATCATTTCCCCTTTATATTGATTTTTATCTCTGACCCTGTTTACATCCCCTGCAACGAGCTTTAGCTTTGCGTTCTTGTATGTTGCGCCGCTTTTATTATCAATAGTAACCCAGCCTGCAAGGTCTGCCCTGTCGTCTTTGTCGTTCAATGTTACGACATAATCAGACTGCCAGTTAATGCCGTTTGTAAGGTATGATGCCTCAATCTTCTGGGGTGATAGGAGGTTGTTTTGGACGAGCCAGACGAGGGTTGGCTTTGATATGAGATTTTCAGGGACCCCGGGGAATATGATTCTTCCGGGATAGCCGAAGGTTATATCGTCGCCGATTTTAAATATTGGGCTTCCCCCATTGTTTGACAGGAGTGTTGCTTTTAGAACCTCCTCTTTATCCGTGTATGGATTTTTATAATACAGCTTCACCTCTTCGCCCACGTATTTATCGAGCAACTTTTCAGGACTCAAAAGGTCATACTCATAGTTCTGCTCAAGGACATCCAGGCCGTTTGGGTCTGTAATGGATTTTATATGAACGCTTGTGGGAATTATCTGAGACGCCACATCCATAAATCTCAGTTCTCCTGTGCCTTTGGATAATTTTATCTCCCTTTGGTCTTTCACAAGACCGAGATTGACATTATAGATCGTTATTGCCACGCCCGTTTGATCTTCAGATGTGGTTGAAAGAGCACCGGGTTTTTTGTCATCTCCTTTAACTGTCAATTCTCTATAGCCAATCCCCATGAAAACCATGATCGCCAAAGCAACGTAAATGTATGCCCTTCTCATTTGAAGCCTCCTTTGATGTTTTTGGCCAATTAGACAAAGGAAGTTTCAAAAAAGTTCACGGATGGGGTTTGTTTTGTGATGGCTATTTGGGGGAGATTAGAAAGTGCTGCCTCAATTTATTCTGATAATTCACCTCTCCATCGAAATGCACGACGAAACTCAAGTTTCTCTGCTTCTTTCACGGTCCGAGCATAACGTTCATTTCTTTCTTGTTCAATAATAGTTCTATCATATTGTTGATCAAAGGGGAGATGATAGATTTTTGTTCCATCTCTTTTAGAAACGTTGCACTTTACGAATGGATAAGGTTCATGAGGGAAATTTTCAATAGTTTTGATTCTTAGTTCTTTCGCAAATTGCTTTGCTCTTTCGGATAATGTCGTTGATGTTACGAAACAGGCTGATACATCAGCTTTGATGTGGTCTATTTTATAAGCTGTGGCAGTGCCATAGAGTTGAAAGATATGTTTCTCGTGTATCTGTTTTTCTTTGGACCAATATTTACATCGAACGATTTCGACATTGTTGTTTTTGATGGCAACCAAGTCCCGACCTAGATCAGCAAGTCCTTCAATTATTCCTTGATAATAAACATTGTATCCTTTTGATTCATAAAGGTAGCCAATATATCGTTCGTAGTCTCTTCCAAGTTCCCACTTTGTTTTTTTCTTTTGCCAATAACGGTCAAGAGCTAGCTGGTATTTCTCAACTCTTGGAAGCTTCTCATACTCTGCAGAAGTTAACCACTTCTTTGCTGGGTCATCGGGTTCTTCAATATATTCCTCACCCTTTTTCTTTTTGTCTAGGATTTGGCTTATCAAATCATCAATATCTTCACTTTTGAATTCTACTAACCAAGGAAACAAATTCTCATAATACTCGAGTTGGTATTTTAGAGATCTATAAAGCTTCTCTGCGATTCTTCGTTTGGAGGCTATTTCTCTCACATCTTCGGCAGCTTTTCGAGCGGGATGGGATTTGTATTTAAGATAATCTGCCTTCTTTAAATCTTGTAAATAAAAATAATCGGCATAAGCTTGGGCTAACCATGGAAACCCTTGGGATTTTTCTTTTGCTAGAATATTAATGGCTTCAATATCGGATTGGACTTTTTTCTCCCATTCCGTTTGTGTATTTTTAAGATCAGATTCTTTGGATTCTAACTCCTTTTTGTAAGAGTCCAAACTATCGAGTCTCGGTTTAAGTTCGTTATACTTTTTTGCCTTTCTCCCCATATCGAACATCAAACTAATGAGGGAGATAGCGATTATTATGTCAACTATCACTAGAAGCAGTCTCATAAATAGGATTTGAGCAAGATCAATATACATGGCAGATATACAAAGCCAACAAAGTTCTCTACATGATACTCATGACGTATAATCAATCGCCTGTAGTTCTGCAACC
>JBLNAE010000029.1:0-6511 GCA_050259195.1 Ignavibacteriales bacterium | reverse complement strand
ATGAAGAGTCCTTTCAAAAACCTTGAAAAAACTCTAATCCACAAAGATGGATATGCAGTTGTACTCGAAGCCAGTGGCTCGCCTATATTCAGTACTGAAGGTATTCTTCGGGGCTATCGGGGTATAGCTCGTGACATTACAGAGCGCAAGAGGGCTGAGAAGGCACTGCGAAAAGCACACGAAGAATTAGAAATACGTGTTGGGGAACGGACTGCCGATCTGACTAGAGTTAACGAAGCATTACAGGCAGAAATCTCAGAGCGCAAGCGGGCTGAAGAGCAGATTAAGACATCTCTCCAGGAGAAAGAGGTGCTTCTTAGAGAGATTCACCATCGGGTCAAAAATAATTTGCAGGTCATCTCCAGTTTACTACATCTCCAGGCCGGTTATATTAAGGATAAACGGATCCTCAAGATATTTATCGAAAGCCAGATGCGCATCAAATCAATGGCTCTTATCCACGAACAGTTATATAGGTCTAAAGACCTGACAAGGATTGATTTTTCCCGATATATCCGGGAACTGACGGATAATTTGAAGCGTTCCTACGGAATGGTTTCAGGCCTCATCAATTTCAATATGGATATGGACCGTGTTTCTCTAGGCATTGATACGGCGATTTCCTGCGGCTTGGTCATCAACGAACTCATTTCAAACTCGCTGAAACACGCCTTTCCAGAGAGCAGAGAAGGTGAAATCAGGATTAGCCTGCATTCTTATAACATCTCCGACGAACAGGCAGGAGATGGACGTCCTTTGCCAAAGCCAATGGCATCTGATTTCTCCTCTTCGTCGAAATCATATAAACGCAGCGCAACGGATCATCTGAACTTTGCTTTAAGCATCAGCGACAACGGCATCGGATTCCCGGAGAATTTGGATTTCCGAAACACAGAGTCACTCGGCCTTCAATTAGTTACGGTGCTGGTAGACCAGATTGGAGGCACTATTGAACTTAATAGAGATAGTGGAACGGAATTTAAGATTACATTTAAAGAGCTAAAGAAGAAAAAAGGATAATTCTCAATGAGCGTAGCCCTGTGCCGTTGTCTAAAGGAAGGGGGGTACGAAACTACCGACTTTAAATCAATCAAATTCTAGGTACCGGACTCTCTTCTCATCTCTTGCAGAAGGATTTTTTCATTTTCCTCATCTCAACTTATACCGATTTTTAACATTACTAATCGAGTAATTTTCAATATAATATTTACTAGATGTCATTACCTAGAAGTAGGTTTGTCAAAATTTCTGTCTCCATATCGGTGACTCTTGTGCTCCTCTTTTTTATCTCGATCCTTCTTGTATCGAATGTGATCATTCCTGGTGAGATACGCAGTTATATAAACGAGGTTTCAAAAGGTACAGGTTATAAGGTTGAAATTAACGAGATAGAGTTTAGTTTCTTCTCGGGGCTTATGGGGAGTGAAATAGAGATTTTTGACATGCTTAACCCCGCAAATCCGGTACTGAGAGTTAAAAACATAGCCGTCAGACCTGAGATTATCCCTTCTATCATTAACCGTAAAGTAAAGGTTCGAGAAATAATCGTTGATAACTCGGCTATTTCTCTTACGCGAGAGGAACTTGATAATCTGGTGAAATTGATCAAGGAAAAGGCGGAGAAGAGCAAGAGGAAAGAGGAGAAATCCCTTCCAGTCGGGATTGAACGGTTAATTATAACCGACGCCAGGGTTGAGGTTGCCTCTCAAACTCCGATCCGCCTCAAAAAAATCGAAGCCGACCTGGGAGACGCCAATTTAAATGAAAAAAGAACTGTAAATCTCTCAGGATTGATAGACTTGAAAAATAACGAAATAGAAATACAAGGAGAGATAAAACCCTTTTCGGATACACCGACGGGAGAATTAAAGATTAATCTCTCTCAATTAAATATACGGTCATTTTCCAATGCCTCTCTGTTGCCTGAGAAAATGAGTGTTTTTTTAGATTCGAAATTTCAGATTTCGGGTGAGATTACGTCTCAAGGAGCAATTGATTTTAGACCGGTCCAATCTGAATATGAGAAAAAATCCCCTTTTTCTGGAAAACTTAAGTATGACCTGGCCTACGACACGTTTACCGACACGGTTTTTGTGAATTCCCTCAATTTGGATTCAGGTGAACTAATCCGCGCTTCATTTGCTGGGCGCATCGAAAAGCTCACAAGAGAGGCGATTTTCAATATCAAAGGAGATGTAAAAACCATCCAACTAGAGAACGTACCGAAGCGGTTTCTCAATCTTTCTCGCACTGAGTTTTCAGGAGATGTCAAACCCGATAACGTAAAAATTACCGGTTCGGTGAGAGATAAAAGTATCTATCTAACGGGAAGTGTGTTTTTGGGAGAGGTTAATGTCAAAGACAAAAGTAGCGGTTTTCAAATTAGCGGACTCAAAGGCAAGTTTAATTTCGAACAGAGCCTCGAAGGCTCTGCGCCTGAGGTTTTTCTTGCTCAAGGAAATTTTTCTTTGAGGAATCTTAGGATAAAAACCCTGGATGTAAAGGGGATTTCTGGAAACGTTCAGTTTGTCCCTTCAGAAAATGGAATTACATTCAGGAGCAAAGACTTGTCTTATGGGAATCTCTCGTTTAACAGAGCTACAGTGGAGAGCGGGCACGCAAGCAGATTCGAATTTAACCTGGAGAAAGATAACGATTGGACACTGGATGTACAATCGGATGGCTCTCAGTTTAAGATGTTCGACGAAGGGGCCTACATTAGGGAGTTTCAAACAGACATTCACATAGGGGAGGATGAAAAAGTAGATGTTTGGGGAAGGTTGAACGGAAAAAGAGCAAGATATAACGATGTCTCTTTTCCTATAATCTCTGCCGACTTTAAATTTGGTGATGATTTACTAAAACTCACAAATCTAAAGGTGTCAGTAGAGGACTACGGAGAATTAAAAGCGGAAAAGCTCAACCTTCTACTCCGAGACCAGAAACCGTATACGCTCGAATTCACTCAGGGGAGTTTCTCCGGGTTTAACAATGGAGTGAAGTCAAAAGGGATAAGAGGAGAATTGAGATCTAACGCCGAAGATGGTAGGAAACCGGTATGGGATGGAAGCGTGTTTATTAGCGAAACTGATATTTTCGAGTCGCAATTAAAAAATCTGTCTTTGCACATAAACACCACTAGAAGTGGAATTAATTTAGAGAAGATTTCCGCTCGGTTTCTCGGAGGGGATTTAGGGGGCAGCGTGCAGATTAAAACGGCGGAGTCTCCCGCTTTTATCTCTTCTGAGATTGAGCTTAGAAATCTTAATCTTAATAAGGCTCTTTCCTTGGAAGCTTTAAACTTCAGGTTCGGAGGCAAGCTTAAAAAGGGCGTTCTTCCTCAGGGGAATGGGGAAGTTACCGCTCGCTTAAAATTAGGACAAGATAGCGCGGTTAATTCCCTCGGCGGTCGGATGGAAATTAAAACGATTGGTGAAACTATTGTTTTCGAAGACGGGTTTATAGAAAATGAGAGGGGTGCAACGGTTAAGTTTACTGGCAAGATGGAAGACTCTTTAGGCGGCACCAGAAGGCTTCAGATTGATTTACCCGAAGCTCCGCTAGTCTCCATAAGGGGAATTTTATCTCCCATCCTTCCGGGGGCACTGAGAGAAGGTGAGGTTGGGGGAAATACAGGTTTAATTTTAGTTCTTGCCGGTACTCCTGGAGAGGAAATGCTCTGGGATGGGGAATTATCTCTCAAAGACGCCTCATTTGATGGTAAGCTCTCATCCGGCGTTCGTCTTTTCATTAAGGACATCAACGGAACAATTCACCTGATGGAAGGTGAAAGCAGACTGAAAAACCATTTGAATTTTTCTATTATAGGATACTCAAAACCAGATGAAAAAACGTTTGAGGCGTTTCTTGATGCTTTGGCTCGGGATAAAGAGGAACACGGAGAGGACAATTTAAAAATCAGGGAGATTGAATATGGATTTTTGAGGCTAGAGGATATAGAATTTGCGCTTGAGGTGAGTAGGAACAAACTCAATCTGAGGCGATTTCAGTCCAAGCTCTATGATGGCAACGTGTTTGGCACGGGTTTATTCGAGTTTGACGGGGAACAGGAAGAACGCAAATATGATTTTTCATTTCTGGTTAAAAATTTAAGCCTGGAAGAGGCTTCAAATAGCATTCCTTCTACAAAGGATTATATTACGGGGAGAATAAATGGAGTTGGTTGGTTGAGCGACAAAGGGGGAAAGCTCAGCACGCTTGATGGCGCTTTTAATTTCTGGGCTATAAAATCAACAAAGGAGCGGAGAACAATTGGAAGGGCGCTTCTTACACAACTCGGCGTAAAGGAGAAATTCCTGCTTCGCTCATCGCGCAAATATGATAAAGGACAGTTGTATGGCTATATCAGAGGTGGCGTGATTACATTCAAGGAGCTCCAGATATTGCATAGCATACTCGGCATAAAGGACTTGTTTATTCAGGTAGATCCAAAAAAGAATTCCATATCCGTAGCCCATTTCCTTTCGGTAATCAAAGAAACGGCAAAGAGAGCAAGTGAAGGAAAGCTTAAAATCGAGTTTAAAAATAAATAATGGGGTCGTTAGTTATCAGAGAATATGTGGCCGCCAGGCACGAACACAAGGAGCCAGAACTCAGAATCCAGAAGAAAGGAATATTGACTCCCGAATCTCTTAGTTAATCCTCTTTTCGACTAACGGCAAAAATGAGGTGAACACAAATATGAAAAGAATGGCTTTTCAACTTTTGGTCTTAACGGGGTTTATTTATCTCTCATCCTGCGCAGTTGTAACGGTTAATGTTTACTTTCCTGCGGAAGAAGTAAAACAGGCTTACGAGAATTTAGAGGAGGAGTTAGTGAAGCCCCCCCAGGAAAAATCACCGGAACCTCAGCAGCCTCAGGAAGCTCCTAAAAAGGAAAATCCTAAAGGAGTGCCTCAAAGCCTGAGAAAATATCCTAAGGAACCGCAGCTTGAGTCAAGGAAGGTAATTGTTCTAAAGAGGTTTTCGATTAATATAACCTCTCCCGCATTCGCGCAGGGCGACCTTTCGAGAGAGATTGCAAACGAAATCCGCAATATGCCCGAGGTAGTTGAGGCTTTTCGCCGCATGGGTCCTCGGCTTGGGATTTTAAACAGTATGCGCTCTCAAGGAAAGGTTGGGGAGGGAAATAAGGGGCTTCTTGTGCAAAGGGGAAGTCTCACGGGAGAGGAGATGGCGGCTTTTAGTGCGGAAAACGCAGACAGGCAGATTATAATCAGAGGAATGGCTGCGGCGATTGTGAAGATTAATAAAATTGAGCCTACCCGTGAGAATATTAACCGCGTGCTCCCCCAGGCTGCCGAGCAATTTACTGTGGTAAGAAGGGATAAAGCCAGGCCGGGCTGGTGGATTCAGCTTCCCGATGGCAGATGGGTGCAGAAGTAGCAATCATATATAGAGGCGACCAGGTGGGTCACCCCATTTTGAACTTATCACAATTTACTCTTGACAGCCAAAGAGTAGATGTATATTTTATTCCTGGCACTCCACCTATGAGAGTGCTAATTCCAACTATATCCCAACCTAGGAGGTAAATTGAATGAATGTAAGACCGCTTCACGATAAGATTCTAATTAAAAGGGTGGATGCCGCCCAAACGACCAAGGGCGGAATCATTATTCCCGATACGGTTAAGGAAAAGCCGCAGGAGGGAAAGGTGGTTGCCGTAGGCACAGGCCGAATTCTCGAAGACGGAAGAGTTATTCCTCTGGAGGTAAAGGCAGGAGACAGGGTTCTTTTTGGCAAATACGGGGGAACCGAGATTAAGCTCGACGGCGAAGAGTATATAATCCTCGATGAAAACGAGGTTTTGGCTGTAATAGAGGGATAAAATTTTTGCAAAGACTAAGGAGGTATTAAGAAATGGCTGCTAAACAAATTGCATTTAGCTCCCCTGCAAGAGAATCAATTCTAAGGGGAGTAGATAAATTGGCAAACGCGGTGAAAGCGACATTAGGTCCTAGGGGAAGAAACGTGCTCATAGAGAAGACATTTGGGGCTCCTGTCGTAACAAAGGACGGAGTTACAGTGGCAAAGGAAATAGAGCTAGAGGACAAGTTTGAGAATATGGGAGCACAGATGGTAAAAGAGGTAGCCTCAAGGACAAGCGATGTGGCAGGAGATGGTACTACTACGGCTACAGTGCTTGCACAGGCAATATTCAGAGAGGGGATAAAGCTGGTAGCAGCAGGACATGACCCAATGAAGCTAAAAAAAGGGATAGATAAGGCAGTAGAGTCGGTGGTGGGAGAGATTAGGAGACTGAGCAAACTGGTAAAAGGAAGAAAGGAGATAGCCTCAGTTGCAACAGTCTCTGCAAATGGGGATGAGACAATAGGGAACATAATAGCAGATGCAATGGAGAAGGTAGGAAAGGATGGGGTTATAACAGTGGAAGAGGGCAAGAGCCTGGAGACAACGATGGAAATAGTAGAGGGGATGCAGTTTGACAGAGGATACCTTAGCCCCTACTTTGTTACGAATCCAGAGA
>JBLNAE010000028.1:0-19947 GCA_050259195.1 Ignavibacteriales bacterium | reverse complement strand
TAGTTGAGTATGCGACCAGCAAGAACGCTGACCTCATAGTAATCAATACTCATGGAAGAAAAGGGATCAAGAGGCTTATCTTAGGAAGTGTAGCTGAAAAAGTCATTCAGGAATCACACTGCCCGGTGTTGGCTCTGAAACCGTAAGTAAACCAATACCAGGAATAATTAGTGCATTCAAGGAGTAGGGGCAAACTTTTTATTTCCATTTCTCGCATGAGGTTCCCTAAAATACTCTCAATCCCCGATCTCCCCGACTGGATCGGAGACGAGGATACCACAGACCCCATTGCCCTCGAAATAATACATGTGTTTGATCCTTTGTATTCAGGGCAGAAAGGTTGATAATGTATCTTTAATATAACCATGACATACGAAATATTAGAACACACCGCTGATGTGAGGATGTTTGTTCAAGGAGATTCTCTCCAGAATCTCTTTTCAGAAGCGGTTTATGGAATGATGGAAATTCTCAAACCTATAATTGACAATCGAAAGCAGGTTATCCGGAGCGATATTGCAGTTGAAGCGGTGGATAAACTTCGCTTCTCATTGATTTTCTAAACGAGGTTCTACTCTCCGCTCATGTACATAAAGAGATGTACAACGAGGTGACTTTTAAAACCTTGTCTCCCCATTCGCTTGAAGCGATACTACGCGGGTTTACCGCGAGTTCCTTTGATGAGGATATAAAAGCTGTGACATACCATGAGGCTGAGGTAAAAGAGACAGAGGATGGGAAATGGGAAACCATGATTGTTTTTGATATTTAGCTATAAATGCCTTCCTATTATGTAAAACCTGGCAATACAAGTGTCAGATGTCTTATTTTGCGACAGATATACCTTCCTAACAACAGTAAATCCTTAAAAAATTCCCAATGGTTTTAGCAGACTATGCGTGTCTAATTCAATGGCACATCGCTTGCCAAGTAATTATTATATTTATTAAATACGCTTGGGGTTAATTATGTTTAATAAATCAAACCTCATAAAAATAGAAGATTTTCTTTGGGAAATTCCGAAAAGTTTTCGAAGCGACATGCGAGTACCAGCTCGAATCTATACAAGCGAAGCGATGCTCAATGCTATCGTAGTTGACAAATCTCTAGAGCAGCTTGTTAATGTTGCAACACTACCAGGAATCCACGGGTATGCCCTTGCGATGCCTGATATTCATGAAGGATACGGATTTCCCGTTGGCGGGGTAGCGGCTTTCGATAGTGAAGAGGGGATCATCTCTCCCGGTGGCATTGGCTACGACATTAATTGTGGCGTACGGCTCTTGAGGTCGAATAAAACTTTCTCGGAAATTAAATCTTACCTCCACAATCTTGGAAGAGCTATTTACCGGGAGGTTCCATCCGGTGTGGGGGTAAGAGGAAAGCTTACTTTACGAGATAAAGACCTTGATTTCGTTCTTGAGAAGGGAGCGGAGCGGCTGCTCGGACTCGGATACGGAGAAGCAGACGACCTTGAACATATAGAATCAGGAGGGGTGTTACATACAGCAGTTCCCGACCTTGTCTCGGGACAGGCAAAAAAGCGGGGACACGATCAGTTGGGAACGATGGGCGCGGGCAACCATTTTGTAGAAGTGGGGGTTATTGAGGCAATCTTTGATGAAGAGGAGGCCATAAAACTAAATATCTTTAAGGATCAGGTAACGGTTTTGATTCATACGGGTTCCCGGGGGCTTGGACACCAGATCGCAACCGACTACATACGAACGATGATGAAGGTTATGCCGTCGTATGGCATAACATTGCCCGACCGGGAATTGGCATGCGCTCCTTTTACTTCCGATGAGGGACAGGAGTACTTCAAAGCAATGTCAGCGGGTGCAAACTTTGCGTGGGCAAACCGACAATTCATTACGTGTGAAGTGAGAAAGGCATGGCAAGATGTTTTAGGCATAGAGGGAGGGCCGCTTAGTGTTGTTTATGATGTAGCACACAATATTGCAAAAATCGAAGAGTACACACTCAATGGTAAAAAACATAGACTCGTTGTTCACCGAAAGGGTGCTACCCGTTCTTTTCCAGGTCAACCAGTACTTATTCCTGGAAGCATGGGGACCCATTCATATGTTCTCGTTGGGCAAGAAAAAGCATTGACCGCAAGCTTTGGATCAAGCTGTCACGGTGCGGGAAGAAGGATGTCACGTACAAGGGCGAAAAAAGAGGTTAGTGTACAGGAGCTAAGGCAGAGGCTTGAGGGTATGGGTATTGTTGTTAATGCCGGCTCGTCAAAGGGACTCACGGAAGAGTCCCCCGAAGCGTATAAAGATGTTAACGAGGTTGTAGATGTTATTCATGAGGCAGGGATTGCAAAGAAAGTTGCTCGCTTGAAGCCGGTTGCCGTAATTAAAGGGTAGCTCTTTGGGGATAATCATGGAGGTAAAAATTGTCTGATATAGAAAAAATATACGAAGAAATTCAGAGAGAATCCAGACGATCCATTCTTAGATATGTAAAAGGTATTAAGTCTCCACATCCAAAAGATATTGAGACCGGAAAAACTCCTCACGATGTATTATACAAAGAAAATAAGCTAAAACTCCTCCGCTATACCCCTGTGCAGAAGAAACTCCTGCCTGTACCACTTCTATTGGTTCCTCCACTTATTAATAAGTACTACATATTAGACCTGCTCCCCGGAAATAGCTTTGTTGAATACTTAGTTAATCACGGGATAGACACTTATCTACTCGACTGGGGTACTCCAGAGGATGAAGATAAATACTTAGAACTAGAGGACTACATTGATCATTATATGCCTCATGTTGTACATAAGGTGCTCGACTACTCAGGCGCGAAGGAGTTTTCTATTTTAGGCTATTGTATAGGTGGGACCTTTGTTCTTATGTATGCGGCTCTTCATAAGGAATTTATGAGAAATTTGATTACGATTGCTACACCTGTAGATTTTACACACGGTGGCCTCTTTACCATATGGACTGATAATAAGTACTTTGATGTGGATAAAATCGTAGATGCTTATGGGAACATTCCAGCTTTACTCATTAAGGGGGCATTTAATCTGCTTAGTCCTACATCGGAAGTCTCTAAGTACGTTGAGATTTACTCTAATGTATCTAATTGGAGTAAAGAATATGCGGAATATTTTCTTGCTTTTGATAAATGGATCAACGACCCCATACCTTTTCCGGGTGGTGTTGCAAAAAGGATAATAAAAGAGTGTTACCAAGAGAACAAACTTATAAAAGGAGAGATGAGAATAAGTGGAAAAAGTGTAAATCTAAAAGAGATTACATGCTCTTTACTGAATATAGCAGCTGAGAGAGATAATATAGTTCCACTCAATTCTACAAGGGTCTTAACAGAGCTGGTATCAAGCAGGGACAAAACATTTATAGTTAGTCCTTCCGGACACGCAAGTCTTATTGCGGGAAGGAAAGCAAGAGAAGGACTTTGGTCAAAGCTAGGGCATTGGTTAAGAACCCGTTCAAATTAACTTTTATTAATGAGGAGGGATATAATGAAAGGTAGAGAAATAAACCTTAATGAATATCCAAAGGAATTTGTTTTGAAGAATGAGGAAAAAATAAAACTCAGGCCACTAACAAAAGAAGATGGTAAGGCACTTCTTAAATTTTTCGCCGGACTACCTGAAGAAGATAGATTATTTCTAAAGCACAATGTTAGCGATAAGAATCTTATTTATAGTTGGGTTAAGAACATAGACTACGGAAAGGTTTTGCCTATTGTTGTAGAGGCGGACGGGGAAATTATAGGAGAGGCAACGCTCCATATGAAAAAGCACGGATGGTTTAAAGATGTGGGAGAGATAAGATTGGTTATTGAGCCACGGTATAGACGTCAGAGACTGGGGTGTCGCCTCATATGCGAAATGATTTACCTGGCGATTAAATTAGGTCTTGAGAAGATTATTGTACAGTTAGCCGCGGATCAGGAATACGAGATACGTTTGTTTGAGATGCTGGGTTTTAGGGTAGAAGCGCTCCTCGGCAACCTTTTAAATGACTTAAAAGGGAAGAAAAGAGATCTTATAATCATGGTTCATGATATAGATAGCGTATGGCGTAAGACACAGTGCTATGGAATATTTGATTTGACAACCAGTTTAGAATAAAATTGTAAAGAATTATCTCAAAATCCATATGACAAGAAGGCAGATTTTTTCCTGGTTTTTTTTCGGAATATTTATTCTCCTAATCTATCTGTTTTATAAAATTATTGAGCCTTTTATCCTTCCCCTTTTCTGGGCTGGGGTTTTAGTTCTTCTTCTCTATCCTCTCTATGAATATCTTACAAAGGCTCTTGGTAACAGGGCGGGAGTCTCATCCGCCATTATGACGGTACTTACGATATTAGTAATTGTGCTGCCGCTTGGCATAATCATCACCACGCTCGTAGTCGAAATGCTCGACGTTTATCAGGGGACAAAGGACCAAATTGAGGTTGCAAGGATAGCCTCAATAGTTGGGCGTTTGAAGGAGCTTATTCCCATAACCTTTCTCCAAAAATTGCAGAGAAGATTCGGCATTGGCGACATACGCCCTGAAGAGGCGGTGCTAAATGGTATAGGGATTGCCAGCGGCTACCTTTTTAATCAGGTTCAAAACATAGCGAAGAATGTTAGCATGCTGATTTTTAATTTCATCATAATGATCTTTGCCTTATTCTTTTTCTTCAGAGACGGAAGGAGGCTCTATGAGGAACTGAAATATCTCATTCCCATGACGAATGAACAAAAGAACCGAATATTCGGCAGGTTCTACGATATGATTTATGCCGTGATTCTGGGGATTATAGCTACTTCCGCATTGCAGGGGCTTATAGCGGGACTCATTTTTCAGGTGCTGGGGATTGCCTTTCCAGTTCTTGCAGGAGTCCTCACATTCGTATTTTCTCTTATTCCAATGCTCGGTGCCGTAGCCGTGTGGCTTCCGGTTGGGGTTTATCTTCTTTTTACCGGAGAGGTATTTAAGGGAATAGCGCTTCTTATTCTTGGAGGGGTATTAATAAGTTCGGTTGACAATATTCTAAGAACCATTGTCATTGGGGAGAGAACGAAGCTCCATACACTTTTTCTTTTTCTGAGTATAGTTGGAGGAATAGGGGCTTTTGGATTCTCTGGAATTATTCTTGGCCCCATACTCCTTGCCATCTTTGTCAGCTTTATAGAAATCTATAAGGTGGAATACAGGAAGATAAATTCACGTAAAGCCGATTCTCTATAGAAAGGGGCAATCCTTTTATTTCTATTTCTCGATGGACTATTTGTTGCTATTCCATGCACACTGCGCACGAAATAATGCGGCTCGAAATAATATATGTGAGCCCCTACAATTAAGGTCAACTACTTTTTATACTCGCACTTGCAGATGTCCTTTCTTATATATGCAACTACATTCCAGATGTCGCTTTCTGATAAGGCGGCTTTCCAGGACGGCATAGCGGGAGATCTTCCAACGGCCGCGCCGCCTTCGCTTATGGTTTTAAATATATGATCATCGGTAAGGGTAGAGACGTACTTTGCATCGGTTAAATTTCTCGGCTTCGGATTGAGCGCCCCTCCCGCGGGACCATCTCCCTTTCCCTGCTGGCCATGACAGGGCGTACATTTTTCCATAAATATCGCTTTGCCCTTTGCCGGATCGCCATTTGGCGCGGCGGCATTTGCCGAAAGGGAAACACTCAAACCAAAAACCGCCACGAGTCCAGCCGCTAGACACATTTCCTTGATCATTTTACCTGCACCTCCTCCTTTTTGTTTTATAACCATCTTAGCCTATAAAGGGTTTCAGTGATTTTATATTATTTTTTGAGTTAATCAATAAAATAGGTTAGGGGTATACCTCTTTTCATGTCTTACTCTTCTTAGTGAGGATAAGATTCCGGAGAGGACAACTAAAGCCAAAAACTCACAGGGGTATTTCCCCTCGGATGAGGAAACATCTAGGCGGCTTTTTAGGTGGCGATTTTTCGTGTTTGTGCGCTCCTAAGTACACCAGTTTCTCGACACACAAACACGAAAAATCGATTTGTGGTTAAATGTAATGGCCGCCATTAATTCTGAGTGTAGTTCCCGTAATCCAGCTCGAGGCGGGGGAGCAGAGGTAAAGAACAGCAAGGGCGATCTCTTCCGGGGTGCCGAATCTCCCCAAGGGAATCTGCGCCACTATTTGCTTTCTAATATCTTCCGGCACGGTGCCCAGCATATCGGTTTCAATGAACCCTGGGGCTATGGCGTTCACGCGTATGTTATTTCCTGCAAGCTCCTTTGCCATAGTTTTTGTAAAACCGATTATTCCCGCTTTAGTAGCGGCATAGTTGACCTGACCAATATTTCCCATCTCTCCTATTATTGATGAAACAGAAACTATTACGCCGCTCCCCTGAGCTACCATGGCCTCAATTACGGCTTTGGTGCAATTAAACAGGCTGGAGAGGTTGGTTTGAATGACCTCGTTCCACTGCTCAGGGGTCATTCTGCGGAGCGTCCTGTCCCTGTTTACTCCTGCGTTATTTATCAAAATATCTACCTTCCCAAAATGGTTAACAACCGCTTTGCCAAGGTTCTGGGCCTGCTCAAACTTGCTCACATCGGCCCTCACTGTAACGCACTTTCTTCCCATAGCCTCGATCTTTTGCTTTACCTCCTCCGCCTGTTTGTCGCTTCTGGAGTAGTTAAGCAAAATATCTGCCCCGCCTTCAGCCAGAGTAAGAGCTATTGCCTTACCGATGCCCCTAGAACCCCCTGTGACAAGTGCAACCTTGCCACTCACGTCATACAGCTCCTTTATCATACCAGCACCTCCTTAAGATTGTCAGTTTTGCTTGAACAATAGAGTTATGATTTTTAACTTTTTATAAAGGTTTGTCAAATCAGGCTGGAAATTTAGCTATTCAGCTAAACATTGCCAATAAACTTTGCAAATATCCCTTTCTTAGGGTAAAATCCCGAAAGTGTATAAAAATCAAGGAGGACAGCCATGCAAAAAGTCGTGATTTGTGAACCTTTAAGAACAGCGATTGGAACATTCGGTGGAACCCTCAAGGACTTTCCTGCTCCAACACTTGGTTCTACTGTTGTTAAAGAGATTTTAAACCGTACAAACATTAATCCAAAGGAGATCGAGGACTGTATAATGGGAAATATCCTCTCGGCCGGTCAGGGGATGAATCCTTCAAGACAGGTTGCTCTAAATGCCGGGCTTAGCATTCAGACTCCCGCCTTTACCATAAACAGGGTCTGCGGTTCGGGACTTCAGTCTGTTGCTCTCGCAGCTCAGGCAATTAAGGCAGGAGATGCAGAGCTTATACTTTCCGGTGGTATAGAGAATATGAGCGCGACCCCATTCTACCTTAGTAAAGCGCGCTACGGTTATAGGATGGCTATGCCAAAGGATGAGATAGTAGACGGTATGGTCTACGATGGTCTGTGGGACATTTTCAATAACTACCACATGGGAGTAACGGCAGAAAACCTTGCCGAAAGCTACAATATATCAAAGCAAGAGCAGGATGAGTTTGCATATAAGAGCCAGATGAAATGTAAGGCCGCTCAGGAGGCGGGAAAGTTTAAGGACGAAATTGTTCCCGTCATGGTGCCTCAGAGAAAGGGCGATCCGATTCCATTCGAGAAAGACGAACACCCAAGAGGTGATACAACACTGCAGAGCCTTGCGGCGCTCCGTCCTGTGTTTAAGGTTGGCGGAACCGTGTCGGCTGGAAACGCCTCAGGAATCAACGATGGCGCTGCGGCAATGATTGTCGCATCTCAGGAGAAGGCAAAGGCACTGGGACTCAAACCCGCGGGCGCTATAGTGGCCTATGCGGTTGCAGGGGTTGAGCCATCCGTTATGGGAATTGGTCCTGTGCCTGCCATTCAGAAGGTTTTAGACAAAGCCGGGCTTTCTTTGGATGATATAGACCTGTTTGAGTTGAACGAGGCATTTGCTGTTCAGTCTCTGGCCGTGCTGAGAGACCTCCCAATCCCTGAAGAGAAGATAAATGTAAACGGCGGGGCCATCGCGCTCGGTCACCCGATTGGAGCTTCCGGTGCCGTTTTATTGGTGAAGCTTCTCCACGAGATGAAAAGAAGAAAGGCCAAACGCGGTCTTGCCTCTCTTTGCATCGGCGGCGGCATGGGAATAGCGATGATAGTTGAGAAGGCTTAGGCTTATAATAGAGTCAATTCCGCACATTTTAGCGGGAATTCAAATGTATATATCCGATAAAACTTGTCCCCACATGCTTTTAGTGGGGAATATTCGGGCATGATAATATGCGTAACGTGAGTTTTAATTATTAAAGAGTAGGGGTGATCCCCGATGAAGTCGTTGGGGACCGTTGGTCCCTACTAAAATCTAAGGGCAATTCTCAGCCACTTAAATTCAGAGATGAAAAAGGTTTCTGTTATAGGAATTGGAAAAACAAGGTATGGAGTAATCAAGGATCGGACCTTTCTCGACCTCGCCGTAGAGGCGGGAAAGGAGGCCCTAGCCGATGCCGGAATAATTCCTCAAGAGGTTGATGCCTTTTACCTCGGCAATTATGCAGGAAGCGATTTTATAAAACAGAACCATATTGCTCCTTATGTCGGTTCTGCTCTGAGGCTAAGGCGCGACGTTCCGTGCACACACGTTGAAAACGCCTGCGCTTCAGGTGGCTCGGCAGTAAGGGAAGGAATTCTTGCCATAGGCTCAGGAACGGCAGCTAAAGTGCTCGTTATCGGGGTTGAGAAGATGAATACGGTTCCAACGCCTGCAGTTACAGAGTTTCTTGCTAAGGCCGGGGATTGGGAGAATGAGGTAAGGGTGGGATACACGTTTCCAAGCGCATTTGCAATGATGACAAGAAGGCACATGCACCAATACGGAACCACGAGAGAACACCTCGCGGCAGTAACCGTAAAAAATCACAGCAACGCCATTCACAATCCAGATGCACAGATGCAAAAGCCTGTAACGATGGAGCAGGTGCTTAATGATAACAGAATTGTCGCCGATCCGCTTCGGCTCTATGACTGCTCTCTTATAACAGACGGAGCATCGGCAGTTGTTCTTACGGAAAAAAACGACGCTCCAGGCCTTTCCAGAAATCCTGTTGATATAATAGGGTTTGCTCAGGCAAACGATCTCTTTGCGCTTTATCAAAAAGAGGATTTAACGAAATTTGATGCGACTGTAGAGGCGGGGAGATTGGCTTTTAATATGGCCGGTATAGAGCCGAAGGATGTAGATGTGGTTGAGGTTCATGACTGCTTTACAATTGCAGAGATTATTGCGATTGAAGACCTGGGGTTTGTTCCGAAAGGGGAGGGGGGGCCTGCTACACTTGACGGAGTTACATCCCTTGAGGGGAAGTTCGCTGTAAATCCCAGTGGAGGGCTTAAAGCAAAAGGGCATCCTGTAGGAGCAACCGGAGTAGGGCAGATCGTTGAGATCGTAGAGCAACTTCGCGGAAATGCTGGAGGAAGACAGGTAAAGAATGCCGAAATCGGACTTACACACAACATCGGCGGCTCCGGCGCAACCTGCGTTGTTCATATTCTGGCAAGGGGTTGAGGATGATAGATGTAAGGCTTCTTAAATGCTCTTCCTGCGGGACTGTTCAAGTTCCTCCTGCCTACTCTTGTATGGCTTGTAAATCAGAGAAGTTAGAGGAAACTCAAATTCCCGGAAAGGGGACGATTTATACATATTCCACTGTTCACATTCCGCTTGCAACACTTGAAAAAGAGGCCCCCTACACTGTGGCAATCGTTGAGATTGAGGGCGGATGTAAGATTACGGGGCGGGTAATTGTGTCTTCTGAAGAGCCGCTTCAAGACAAGCTTTCTATAGGTGCTTCCGCGGAGGTTGCGGAGGTTAGGGGTGGGATATATTTTTTCAAACTAAGCAGTTGAGTTGTGCTATAATTAATTCTATTACCTTTCTTAGCGGTTGCTGTCTAATAATTTTCTCGGTAAATCTTTTTTGATGCCTCTTTACAAGGCATCTTTGTAACTACCTCTACTTTGTCAACTTTAAGGCTGAAAATGGAGTAAAACGCTAATAAGTTGTGGGGCAAAATATTAAGTTGGATTTTTATCTGTTCAACCCGAGGATTGTTGCTCAGATCCTTCAAAGGAGGCGAAGATGTTATTTGGAGTTTCGATCTTTGCAACGGAATATACGATGCATCCTGTTGATCTGGCACGCGCACTCGAAGAGCGCGGTTTTGAATCCCTATGGTTACCCGAACATACGCATATTCCGGCGAGCCGCCGAAGTCCCTGGCCTGGTGGAAAAGACCTGCCGAAAGAATACTGGCACACTTACGACCCTTTTGTTGCACTCACTGCCGCAGCCATAGCTACGACCAGGTTGCAGATCGCAACAGGGATATGTCTGATCGTCGAGCGCGACCCTATCACAACAGCGAAGGAGGTGGCCAGTCTGGACCAGTTGTCGAGAGGCCGTTTTATCTTCGGCATTGGCGGAGGGTGGAATGCAGAGGAAATGAAAAATCATGGCACCAATTTCAAGAAGAGGTGGCGGGTGCTGCGCGAGCGCATCCTAGCGATGAAAGAGATTTGGACCCAAGAGGAGGCGGAGTTTCACGGCGAATTCGTCAATTTCGATAAGATCTGGTCGCATCCCAAACCTATACAGAAACCCCATCCCCCTATCCTCATGGGCGGTGATGGGCCAACAACCTTTGATCGCATTGTCGAATTTTGCGATGGGTGGATACCCATTGGTGGTCTAGAGCCTGCCGACATGGTGGAAAAGATCACCGTACTGCGTCAGCGCGCGGAGGCGGCAGGGCGAGACCCGAAGCAAGTCTCGGTTTCCATCTACAGTGCCAAGCCCGAACAGAGAACCGTCGAGGAGCTAGAGAAGGCGGAAGTCGAACGCTTGATCTGCAGGCTGCCATCAGCCGACAATCAGACCTTGCTACCTTTGCTGGACAAATACGCCACGCTTATTCGTTGAGGGAAATCCTGTCTTGAGAACGGAAGCGGTGAACCAGCCAGCTCGCTGTGGAGAAATAAAATCCTTTTCTATCTTTTTTAACCTCATAAACCTGAATGCGCTTCCTACCGTCCAGGTTTATAGGAACTTATTACCCAAAAGTGACAGGTGAGCAGTAGGAAATCAGGCAGCAGCCCTGCATTTATCGAGCTTTTCTCTCCATTTTCCTCTGAACAATTCAACTGCTCTTGGAATGCATCGGCAGTAAATCTCTGATTCAACGTGAATGTACTACAGAGGTTTGTGATTGGATGAACTATAGTAGTAATATTAGAGTAACTACACAGCCTCGATTAGATGTTCCTGCTTTCTTGCCTTTCCAGGTCTATCTTGCACGAGAGACAGAGTTTTGCAAGCGGCATGGCTCTAAGCCGATCCTCCCCTATTTCGTCTCCGCAGCTTTCGCAAGTTCCATAACTTCCATCCTCAATCTTTCTTAAAGCCTCGTCTATAAGTCTCAGCTTATCTCTTTCTCTATCGGTAAGCGTAAGAGATAGCTCCCTATCCCTATCGCTTGAGGCATGATCATAAAAATCGCCAACGTCAAACCTTAGATAATCCGATTCCGCTTTAACCGTTTGGGAAACGTCTTCTAAAAGCTCCTTTCTCATCTGAAGAAGCATATCCCTCATTTCATCCTTCCAGTTAGACTTATCCAACTTCTTAGCCGGCTCCGTCACCTTGCCTCCTTTTGTCCTGGTCTCCGGTTTTTTTACTGACTTCAAAACAATACCTCCTTGCTTCCTACCAGTAGGCTTTTTCATCTTCTGTGAAGAAGCCTTTTTCCTAAGCAGCTTATCCTTTTTAGACTTCTTCTCGTCCTGCCGCGTTTTAGTCTTTTTTGTTTTTCCTTTTGTTGCTTTCCCCATGAGTTTGTCCTCCTCCCTCGGAGGTTAATATGATAAGCACGCAACAGAGTTTGTCAAGGGCGATCTCAAATAGGTTTTTGATAAGGCAATTCGCACTCTTTACAATGTGCTATTAAACGGATATTCTAACTAGGGTTAGAAATAAAAAAGGGGTGAATTTATTATGTCTGGTCATTCGAAGTGGTCAAATATTAAACACAAAAAGGCGGCAGCTGATGCCAAGCGTGGAAAGGTATTTACAAAGCTTATAAGGGAGCTTACAGTCGCCGCGAGGCTAGGAGGCGACCCAAACACCAATCCACGGCTTCGAATGGCAATTTCTGCTGCTAAGAATCAGAATATGCCCAAGGATACGATTGAGCGCGCTATAAAGCGGGGTACGGGCGAGATCGGCGGAGAGGAACTTCACGAGATCATTTATGAGGGATACGGTCCTGGTGGAAGTGCGGTTCTCGTCGAGGTGCTTACGGACAATAAGAATCGCACCGTGTCAGATGTTAGGAGAATCTTTACAAAATACGGTGGCAACCTTGGAGAGAGCGGGTGTGTTGCTTGGACGTTTGAGAAAAAGGGGAGAATCAGTTTTGAGAAAGGAAAAGTAGATGAAGATAAGCTCTTTGAAGTTGCGCTCGAAGCTGGAGCGGATGATGTAAGAAATGAGGAGGGCGAGCTTATCGTAATTACCTCACCCGACACTTTTGAATCTGTAAAGGCTGCGATTGAAGGAGCGGGGCTTAAATATGCCTCGGCTGAGGTCACCATGATTCCTCAGAATAGTGTCAGAATTGAGGGAAGAGAAGCTGAGCAGATGCTCCGTCTTATGGAAGCCCTTGAAGACAGTGACGACGTTCAGAACGTCTACTCAAACTTTGATATTGCGGAAGAACTTATGCAGGCTTTTGGATAGCCGGATGAGAGTTCTCGGAATTGATCCCGGCTCAAGGTTTTGCGGCTACGGGGTCTTAGAAAGCCGAAACAGCGACGAGCTAATACATATAGAAAGTGGTTGTATTATTCCAAACTCGGCTTTTTCGCTTCCACTTAGATTAAAAACCATTTATGAAGGTCTAAGAGAGGTAATAAACCGCTGCTCTCCCGATGCCGTGTCCATTGAAGACGTGTTCTTTGCAAAAAATGCGAAGAGCGCACTCAAGCTCGGAGAGGCAAGGGGTGTTGCTCTCCTTGCCGCATCAATCTCCGGGATTCCTGTGTATGAATACGCTCCTACGGAAGTAAAACTTGCGCTCACAGGGCAGGGCAGGGCAGGGAAGCTAGAGGTTCAGGAGATGATTTCATCAATACTCGGAATCCCTGATTGGAAGAGGGCGGACGTTTCAGACGCGGTTGCAATTGCGCTTTGCCACATAAATATATTTCAGACAAAGGAGCGGCTCGGCGTAGAGATAATTAGACCCCGAAAGAGGAGGCGTCGGTGGACGGAAGATGATTTCTCTTCTGAGGGGTAGAATAGCCGAAAAATCCCTGGGGAAAATCGTTATTGATATTCACGGGGTGGGATACGGGGTTATCGTTCCGCTCTCTACGTATTACCGCCTTCCTGAGCTTGGCGGCGAGGCGGAGTTAAAAATCCATACCCATATAAAAGATGACGCAATAGAACTCTTTGGTTTTCTAACGGAGGACGAGAAGAGAATATTTATAATGCTTCTTGGGGTCTCAGGCGTGGGGCCAAAAGTGGCGACAAACATTCTCTCAAGCATATCTCCTACTGAGCTTGTATCTGCCATCTCTTCGGGAGAACTCTCAAAGAAAAAGATTCCCGGAATTGGATCCAAGCTTGCATCGAGGCTTGTTACCGAACTAAAGGATAAAGCTTCAAAGATTCAGCCTAAAGGAGAGGCGGCAGAAAAAGCGGGAATCTTAGAAGACGTTCTCTCAGCGCTTCTTAACCTCGGATACACAAAGAGCGAAATTGACGAGCATATCTTGCAGCTTGAAGAGGCCACCATAAAAGAGAGGGATATTGAGACGGCTCTGAGAGAATCGCTCAAGGTCATGAGAAAGGTTTAAAGAAACCGAGATTCATTCCAACTAAAAAGTGTAATTACCCACGAATTCACACGGATTATTTTTTTCGTGCTTATTCGTGGGTAATTTATATGTATGGTATTTTTATATGAAAGAGAGTGTATATGGACGAGAAAAATGAGAGAGATGAAAGAATAGTAACTCCAAAGCTCCAGGAAGAAGATGCGCTTTTTGAGTCTAACATCAGGCCGAGGTATCTAAAAGAGTATCTGGGTCAGACCAAGGCAAAAGAGAAAATCGGGGTGTTTATAGAAGCCGCCCGGCGCAGAAAGGAGGCTCTCGATCACGTTCTTCTTTACGGCCCTCCGGGGCTTGGAAAGACCACTCTCGCCCACATTGTCGCTAATGAGCTGGGTGTAAGAATCCACGCCACATCCGGCCCCGTAATCGAGAGGATTGCTGATCTTGCTTCAATTCTCACACACCTTGACGAAAGAGACGTTTTCTTTATAGATGAAATCCACCGCCTTAACCGGATTGTTGAGGAGTATCTCTACTCGGCGATGGAAGATTACAAAATTGATCTTATGATTGGGGAAGGGCCAACTGCAAAGTCAATGAAGATAAGCGTGCACAAGTTCACATTAATAGGGGCTACGACGAGAACGGGGCTTATTACGTCGCCCCTGAGATCGAGGTTTGGAGTTGATCTGAGGCTTGACTATTACACCCCCGAAGAACTCGAAGAGATAATAAAAAGGTCTGCGAGAATTCTCGGAGTAAAAATCACGGATGAAGGGGCGCGCGAAGTTGCCCATCGCGCAAGGGGAACGCCCAGAATTGCGAACAGGCTTCTGAGGAGGGTTAGGGATTTTGCCGAGGTTAGAGCGGATGGCATTATCAATCTAGATGTGGCCCAAAGTGCGCTCGATATGCTTGAGGTGGATTCCCTTGGACTTGATAACATAGATAGGGCGATACTCTCAGCGATCATAGAGAAATTTAAAGGCGGCCCCGTCGGCATTGAAACCATTGCTGCGGCTGTGAGTGAGGATAAAGACACGATTGAGGACGTGTACGAGCCATACCTTCTGCGTCAAGGACTTCTTGCCAAAACCCCAAGGGGTAGAACCGCTACTTCGCTTGCCTACTCGCACCTCAAAATAAAACTCTCACACGAACAGAGCGGGCTTTTTAAGGATTAACGTGAGTTTAAGGAATAGCGAGAGAAATCGGTGAGCGGTTTTACCACCCTCGTGAGAAATCTCCAACAGGTGCTCGGTACAAAAAGGGGTTAGGTTACCGAATGCAATGATTCAAATTGTAAGATTTTTAATTATTAGGTTGAGGTCTTTTAATGCCCAGCTTCTTCATCCTTGACCTAAGAGTGCCAGGATTCATTCCTAGAATTGACGCTGCTCCACGTTTACCATCTATTATCCAGTTTGTCTCTTCGAGGGTTCTAATAATATGAGAACGCTCCATATCTCCCATCTTCTTCGAGTCGGAATCCATACCTGTATCGGGCCTTGCATCTAAGCAATCATCGATTTTCAATGACGATCCAGGCGTGAGAATAACAGCTCTTTCGATTACATTCTCGAGTTCCCTGATGTTGCCAAGCCAGTGATACGAAGTCAGGACATCCGTTGTCTCTTGAGAAATCATCTCTATCTTTTTGCCCAGCTTTCTGGAATACTTCTTTGTAAAATACCTTACCAAAAGCTCAATATCCTCTTTTCTCTCTCTAAGCGGAGGTATAAAGATCGGGAAGACATTGAGCCGATAATACAGGTCTTGTCTGAAATCTCCTTCTTGAACAGACTTTTTTAAATCCCTGTTAGTAGCAGCAATAACCCTCGCATTTACTTTCAGGGTTTGGGAGGATCCCACTCGTTCAAACTCTCCATGCTGAAGTACTCGTAGAAGTTTTACCTGAGTTTCGAGTGGTAGTTCGCCAACTTCATCTAAAAAAATGGTTCCACCATCAGCCAATTCAAATCTGCCAACTCTACGCTGTACAGCCCCGGTGAAAGCACCTTTTTCATGATCAAACAACTCACTCTCTACAAGCCCGGATGAGATCGCTCCGCAGTTGACTTTAACTAATGGGTGCTCTTTGCGTTGACTCAAAGAATGAATCGCATGAGCTATGAGTTCCTTGCCAGTACCCGACTCACCTTGTATTAAAACAGTGGCGTCGGTAGGAGCTACCTGCTCGACCTTGCGGAGCACCTTCTGGAGCGACTCACTTTTGCCTACAATCTCCTCAAAGTTGTATTCGGTCTTTAGCTCTTCTTGGAGGTAAATATTCTCTTGTTGTAAACGATTCTTAAGCCTTTCTACCTCTGACAATGCGTCTTGCAAAGCCTCCTCTGCCCGCTTACGCTCCTCTTCGACCCCGATAGCAGCACCGACTATATTCATGAGATGTAGGTCTTCGGCTCTCGGCTCCACCTCGGATTGATATAATACGCAGAGCGACCCAACGGAAGCTTTATTCCATTTAACGGCTATGCCTATATAAGTTTGGAGATTGTAAGGCACAACTGATGGGGCAGTTTTCGCGTAAATTGTGTGCTGAAGATTTGGAATTACGACTGGGTCTTCCGAACCGAGCCGAATTACGTCGTAGCAGGGAATTCCTTCCGCCTCGAACACCGGATTAAAATCGGGCGGCACATTCCAACATCCTAATGAGCAGAGTTGCCTACCTTTCAGACGGCTGTAGACGGCACAGGACGCATTCATCAACTCACCGCAGAAAGCCACTAGGCGATTTATGTTTTCGTCCGGGTTGCTGCCAAATTGGAGAAAGCATTCATTGAGCTTTTCAACTCGAGCGCTTAATTCCCTGTGATCGGATATGTAGTCTCTAAGCTCACGCTGGTATTTTAAGAGATCTCTATAATTTGTTTTATACCGGGGTTCTTGACTTTCGGCCATATCTCCCTACCACTAATTAATTCTCTTTTAATTGCTTTCATTATATCTATTAATTCTATCCTGAGTCAATCTTGAAGAGCTTCTTTAAATAGTTTACGTCAGCCGAGATATTTCATGGGCACACACGGGATTAACAATCACACCTATTTGGGGTTGGAATTTAGACGCAGGTATTCAGCCTCTTAAGTTCTGACGCAGTATCTGGGCGACAGACAGGGCATAAAAAAAACGAGTGATAACTGGCTATTAGGAAGATAAAAGATGCTCCGATGACTTGGGACCAAGTGGTAAATCAGGTAGCATTACAAGATAAAAATTCTAAGAGGTCGGACTTTTCGACAATGTCACGTATTCTCTCTATATAGGTAAAGATTGAGAATAATCAGGAGCCAAACCATGAACAACCCCTATACAAAAGAGTATATCAAAGCTTTTATACACGACCTTATGCTGGCACATTTATGTCCAGAAAGAGAGTGCAAAAACCCGCTTGTTAAGTCCTTTATTAAGGAGTTTCGGCAGAGGCGGTCAATAAACGGATTTATAAAGTCAGCCAAATTGACTTGCCGTCAGTTACCTTCGAGTGTTCTTTATCAATCTATCTAAGAAGCAGAAAATTTAGTCGCTGAAGTTCTAAAGCACTTCGATTATGACATCTGGGGAAGGAGTTCATGGCCTATAGAGGACGAAGAGATTCGCCGGATGGTTAAATCTATCGGTCCGGATGGAGCTGAATGGTTGTGCAGATGGATTCAACTCTCTATATGTTCCCTCCAGGAGCTTTTAAGACGAATTGGATTAGAACGAGATGGGTTAAATCTAAGGAAAAAACTAAGGAAGCAACGTGGAAGTAAGACTTCACAACAGAAGAAACCCAGAGGTAAGGGTTCACAACTCCCATTTAAGACAGATTCTGTTCTGGCAGCATTATTTCAACTGCGGAAAATAGACAGCCCTCTCTTAAAAGAAGATATTGTCTCCCCTCTAGAAGGGGCGTTAAACATTAAGATGGAAGAGAGGTTAGACATCATCAAGAAGGAGGAGAGGTCAGGCAAGAAGCGGGATTATGGTCTATTGGCAGAGTTAAACAATGATATTGAACTTGTTTGCAGAGGTATAAAGGGAATAGATAGAGCGGATTATGAAAGAGTTAGAGACATCTTCCACCAAACCTTAATTAAAGATTGCGATAAAAAGTTTGCCAACCTCTCTGAGGTTGAAATAATAGACTCTATTGTGAAGGATGATAAGGAGGATGAAGATTGGAGATACCTTCCTCATCGAGTATGGGAAGATGCAATGGATGAGCTAGTCCTAAAGAGTGGCGAAAGATGGACTCGAAAGGCATTGAACCATTTAGGCAAACTCCTGACGCGCGCTGGTATAAAATCCCGAAGGCATGGGTTAAAGTTAAGAAACCTGGTAAGCGTAGGGGTAAGCCGATAAGTGAGATTGTGGGGACTAGCATAATAGAATTTCAGACACTTTAAACCAGATTTGCTTCAAATTTCCACGTAAATGGCGAGGGTTTATATTTACCCCTTATCTTCCCTCTCGGATTTAGAGACTCTCGTTATTTACGGATAAATTAATTCCCTTTTTGGGAGGATTGAATTATCGTGGCGTAACGATGATTTCTTACGGGATAACCATCGTCGAGTGGTACTATCAGAATTCAGGTTAAAGTTTCTTCCGAATCGAGGTTTGGATGGAAGAGGCTCTTTTAGCAAAGTATCCTCTTCTTTCTCATCTACCCCATTGTCTTCTTAGGTGTGTTGACAAGGGGTTATTCTCAGTGAGATAATGGGAATAGAAAAGGTTTGTTCATAAAATAAGTTGGATGGGGGAGATATAAATCTTATGAGAGAGATAAAGAAGATAGTATGGGCTACAGATGGCTCAAAGGAGTCTGACGAAGCCCTAAACTACGCAAGATTATTTGCCCAGAGATTCAACTCCGAAATAATAAGTATTAGTGTAATCCCAATGACTAAAAGCTTATTATCCTACTACTCTAGAGAACCTGACAGCGAACTCTATAGATGGGTGGATAAAGCTGCGGAAGAGCATAAGACGAGATTTGCTTCTATAGCAGATGAATTATCTACTCAAGGACTTCGATTCCGAGGAGAGATTTTGAAAGGAGAGCCGAATAAAGAGATTGTTGGATTAGCAGGTAGTGAGAAAGCAGACCTCATAGTTATGGGGAAACGAGGACACGGACTTATAGATAGAATACTTGTTGGAAACACCACTATTAAAGTTTTAAGAGAATCTAACATACCTGTACTCGCTGTTGGGAAGAAGGATAAAGAGGGAGCAATAGAGATACGCAATATCCTTGTTCCCGTGGATACATATGAAAAGACAGACTCCGCTCTTAACTATGCAATTGATTTAGCACGGAACATCAACGCTAGCATCTCGGTCTTGTATGCTCTCTCTGCTTATTATTACGAAACCTATTATGTGGATGTGATGAAAAATTTAATAAAGTTTTATTCGGATGAACTTGCAAGAAGGGTTAAAGAGGTAAAGCTCAAGCGTGGAATTGGTGATGGAGGGACTTTCACGTTGGAAATTAACACAGAAGTGATAGAGGGGATAAGTCCTTCGGTTACAATAGTTGAGTATGCATCTAGTAAGAATACGGACTTGATAGTAATGAACACCCATGGAAGAAAAGGGATAAAGAGGTTTATATTAGGGAGTATAACAGAGAAAGTCATTCAAGAATCTCCATGTCCAGTGTTAGCACTGAGACCATAAGTAAAATATTACTTCCGACAATTCTAAGGGTTAAACTACAGGAGGTATTTCACTCCAACTGATGGTAAATCGATACGATTTTCTCGACTGACGCATTCTCCATGATTGCTTTATCCCAGAATAGTCCATTGACATCAGCCCCAAATCTCTGCTATAGAAGAGAATTAGGGAATGGTTATTCAACTGCTAATATCTCATCCCAATGGGTTGTATATCTAGGTGATAATGTAGCTCTTTTCATCCTCCACCTTTGCTCTAGTCCTGACGAACCATACCTAATGGTACTGCTCCCCCACTTTATATTGGTCTTGTCTACTGCTTTCATCAATGCTCTATCCTTTACTATGGGACGTCTCGGGACAAAT
>JBLNAE010000027.1:0-3326 GCA_050259195.1 Ignavibacteriales bacterium | reverse complement strand
CCTGGGAAGACCATAATCTTTCATATGGTCATAAGCATCTTTGGGAAGAGCACTTTTGTCCAGTAGATGCTTTGTATCTAACTGAAACTCTGTAAATGGTTCAAGAGCTTCATAATCATAGGGATGTCTCTTTGACCACTTGCTGTCCTCTTGCTCCTTCTCTTGACCTGATTTCTCTTTAATATGGCCTTTATAGTGTTCTCAGAAAATAAGAGACTATATTTTCTTTGTAGATATAAGCTAAGCCTGCGGTATCGAAATCCAGTCCTTTTAGCCTCCATAAGAATTAGTTTTTCAAAGTTATCCGGGGTTTTCGATGGAGAACCATTAGGTCTTCTGGATAAGTCATCAAGGTTACCATCTCTGGCTCTTCTTACACTATTTCTCGATATTGCCAAAACTTTAGCAGTCTTAGATACGTTACCGTTATTTTGGCCTAAGACTTTTCTGACTAATTCCCTGGCTTTTTTAGGTGAAACTTTCCTAAGCTCGTGATAATAAGAGATAATCATAGTCCGTCTCTCCATCCGGGAAGTCTTTTAGCATCTCTCATCCAAGGTATATCCAGCTTTGAGAGAATCTTTAGGATGATGTGGGCAGCCTCTTTTCTTCCCAAAGCTATGCTATTGATATTTTCTCCAGACTCTAAGATTGTATCATCACTATCTATGTTTACGTCTATCCCTGACTGGTAAGTATCTCCATACCTATCTGGTTGTGGAGAGACAATTTTGCTTGACATGAGATTACTCTTTGTGAGACAATGGAACTAGAACAAACCGCTTTGTGTTTAAAAGGTTAGTGACAAATACAATTGCCACATAAGTGAATATTAGATGAAGAGAATAAAATTGATGGCAATTTGGCTAACTGCCGGAGTTGTGTGTTTCGTGCTATATACCTCTGGATTGACTGAGAAATGGAACTACGGAGGAAGTGGTGCAGTGTATTTACATATCCCGAAATATCCGGGAGAAAAATTCTACCTTGCAGAAAAGGATCCAAATTTTAAGCCTAAGATTAAGCAATTCGATAACCATCCTAAGTTAAGAATATTGGGAATGGCAGGAATGACAGCAATAGCTTTAGCTATGACTTTTTATATTTTGCGAAAATCGACTTAATCCGGCAAATATAAATCCAAAACTGGAATCCAAACGTATATATAGCTGTAGATAGATAAAGAACTAAAAAGGAGGTAAATAGGGATGAGAATTCGTAAAATCTTTAATTTCAGTCTGACGTTCCTGCTCCCTCTCCTTTTCACCGTAAATGGAACCCCACGCTGGAACATGGCACATGCGGCTAGTCACCGAGAGGCGCCGATCACGGCATTGGATCATACAGCCGATATTACAGACTGGTTTACTTTTAACAGCTACGACCCAGCCGCTCCCAACACTGTGACGATGATTCTTAATGTTGATCCATTTCTTGAGCCTTCCAATGGCCCCAACTATTTTCCATTCGATCCTGAGATCGAATATAGGATGAATGTTGATAACGACTTGGACGGAGAAGAAGAGATTAGATTTGTCTTTAGATTTACGACCAATATCCAAATACCGAATCTCTTTACTGGCTTTGCCGGAGATGCCAATGGTATTAACGCCCCATCAAATGCTCCCACAGATATTAAGGGAAATTCTACTGTGGGTGCGGCGATCATACCCCCAGCAATCACCTCACTTAAGCTTGCCAGTTCTGGCGATCCCGGGGCACAGGGCATAAACCTGATTCAGACTTACACGGTGACTGAGACAGATGGGAGCGGGAATGTCATATGTGGTCCGATATCAACGGACCTGAATGGAAATCCCCTTATTGCCGTTCCATCAAACGTCGGTCCAAGGACTATGCCCAACTATGCAGCTCTGGCCGAGCAGGGCATTTTCAAGCTAGGTGATTGCTTAAGCGACTCCCGCGTGTTTGCCGGAACTGTTGATGATCCATTCTATATTGACCTCGGAGCGGCCTTTGATACATTCAACCTCCGCGTAGCAGTGCTTAGCGCCCAACAGGACGCAAATGATACACAGAACGTTGGCAATGCCAGGGACGACGTATCAGGGTTCAATGTGAACTCGATAGTACTCGAGGTGCCTATCACTAATCTCACTAGCGATCACCAATTACATCCAGCCACTGACGTGAAGGCCGTAATAGGCACATACGGGTCAACCCTCCGCCCGACAACAAGGACCTTTGGTCAGCCAATTCCACAAGGTGCCACAGTACAACAGCTTCAGCGAATGGGCAACCCATTAATTAACGAGTTAATTATAGGAACGGGATTCAAGGATCAATTCAGTATGAGCGAGCCCAAGGATGATGCACAGTTTGCGAATTTCTTTCTTGATCCCGTCCTAGCGCACGTGCTCAACGCAGCCTTTGGACTCAATGTGCCGAACCCGCCGCGTCTTGACTTGGCACCACTCGTTACATACGCACCGCCAATTTGCCCAGCCTGCGCTGTAACAAATGGGCTTGGTGTTGGACCAGTATCTGATTTGTTAAGGCTCAACACTGGCATTCCGGCCACATCGCCAGGACAGCAAAAACGGATTGGCTTCCTCGCTGGAGATAATGCCGGTTTCCCTAATGGCCGCCGTGTGTTTGACGATGTGACGGATATCTCTTTGAGGGCAGTGGCAGGTGTATTGAACCCTAGCTTTAATGTCGCACCGAATAATCTCCTAGGCGATGGCGTTAACCACAACGATAGAGGCGAAAACACCAAAAACGATCTTGGCGGCGGTACCCTAAACGCTATGGGATATCAGGATGTTTTCCCATACGAAGCATTTGCCCATAGTGGACGCGATAGCCGTCATATTGATGCGAACGAGCCTGAGATCCTCAGCAGTTCTAGTTCGAGCGGTGGAGGATGCACTATTGCCGCAGCCGAACCAAAGATGGGGTTGGGTGGTATGGCCGGCGCGGCAGCTATGCTCATAGTTCCTGTAATTTTCGTATTTGGACAACGATTCGTAAGAAAGACTAGGAAGGGCTGATCTAGATTCTGCTGAAGGCGATTAGTTTTATGTAGGGGTGGGTTATCCTGCCTCTACCACTTGCAGAGTTAAAAAACTGGAATGTCATATATATAAGGAGTGGGACCCTCGTTTGTCATTGCGAGGAGACAAGCGATGAAACAATCCAGCGTTCGTATTGTTTCACTTTATTATATTCACACAAGGGTGAATGTATAGAAGCGCAACTTGGGTTACTCAAGATATGCAACTTAGGTCTTTTTAGGGCTGGTTAAAGTAGAAAAGGGGGTTCATGCCATCTTGAAAAGATTAACCTTTCTTATCATTGCTCTT
>JBLNAE010000026.1:0-4625 GCA_050259195.1 Ignavibacteriales bacterium | reverse complement strand
ACAATAGAGACAATAAAGCTGTTAAAAGATAATCTATCAGATGAAGAGATTATAAAGCTATATGCTTCTATAGGTTACGGGGAGGAGGCTCAAAAACTCTTCTCTTAGTTCTGTCCAGTTTTTAGTTTAAAACTATTGACCCGATTAATACATATAGCCTAATATTATATGTATGACAGAGACAACGTTTAAAAGTAAAAAACTTACAGAGACAACATTTAAACCTGAAAAGAAAGGCTCGGACACAAGGACACTCACTATAGAAGTAGAACCTGAGCTTTACCGGGAACTAGAGCAACAAGCTGAAAGGATAAATACATCTCTAAATGACTACATAAAGAAGGTACTGACCGACTCATTAGCGCAATCCAAACTGAAGTAGGTAAAGTAATGTCTTTACCATCTCCATTTTGTGATTTGGTTTGTGCGAATTTGCACAGTCTCTACAGTATATTACTGCACTTTCATTTCTTCTAAAATACTTTGCTATATATAAGCCCCTATAAATATTAGACCAAAACGCTAAACCTATAGGTGTGAATATTGCAGCAGAAAATGTTAAATACCAGAAGGAGAAAAGAAATATGGTCAAGCGTGCTAAGCGAACCTGCCCAAACTGTGGGGCAGTGCAAAGCGAGCAGTGGGAAGACAATGGAAAAGGCTATTACACAGAGAGGGGTCAGACTTACTGCTGCCAGGGTTGTGCAGAAAATACCGGCTGTACCTGTATTAAGGCAGGCGGGGGCGGCTGATGCGTTTGTATGTGTTGCGTTGACATTCAGAATATGTTCGCTTCGCTCAGTGTAAGTCTAGCAGAAATACCTCAGGGTGCGCGGTAGGTCTTTAGCTGATTTCAGGATTAGGAGGAAATTGACATGACAGAACAAACTTGTTCAAACTGTGGAATGAAGAAGAATGAGTGGAGTTGGAATCAGGGCGAAGGTTATAGAAAGGATGGCAATACCTACTGCTGTAAAGGTTGTGCAGAGAATTCTGAGTGCACCTGCCTCAATCCAATGGGTACGAAATATGCCTCAATATAAAGTTTCTAAAGCCTCTTGGACTGTTGATGCTTTTGTTAGAAGTTAAGATGGGTCAAGTATCCTTGTCTGATAATCCTATCTATAAAACTACTTCTAGATACTGACGGGCAATATCAAGCCGGGCCAGTGTAACGCTCCTCAATCTTCGCCTTAATCAAGGCTCGGCTCTCTTCAGGAGAAATATCGGCCATTTTTTCGATGCCCTCTGCTTCATGCGCAAGGCTTTCATCCTTGATTGACTCACGGAACCAGTGGGAGTAATCACCCTGGCGGAGATGATACATCCACGTTTCATCATCAACCCCATCGGCTAATTGAATAAAGAGCACTAGATTCTGGGCACGCAGATTGAGCTTCCCTTCCGGACCCCGGAAGTAAAAGCTTTTATCAGGACCCAGTTCTCCCTCGGCGTATTTGCGAAGATGACGGCGACGCTCCATACGCGGAGGAATGCTCCGCAACAGGAATAGGTCCGCCTCCAATCGCCTCCACCAGGCTATAACCTCGCCCGGCTTGAGTTCCGATTGAGGAACTGAAGGTGGATTTTCGCCAAGGTTTTGGCTGAATGTGCAAATAGTCTGCTCTGGAGACTCTCCTACGGCTATTACCACATCAACCGATGATAGAATGACAGGAGAGACGTGGTCGGGATGAACGGTTATAAACATCATTCCGTGCAGCTCCTTAGGAACCGTTGCAGGAGCAGGAGCCCAGAAGGAGGGAAGCAGGTGATGCGCCTCGTCTATCACTATCCAGTGTGGTCGCCCGGTCTGAGCGCGCAACTCAAGAAGGGCAGGTAAAAGACTCTCGAAGAACGAGGGCCGGTCTCCAAGGGGAATTCCAATGAGGTTTATAACCCCGTTTTGATCCGGTTTCTCAAGCAATTTAATCGCCTCACTTATAACCGGCGCCCGTCTGCCGCTACCCAGCACGACTCCTCCCTCGAAATTTTGATAGTCCCCCTCAGGGTCAATAATGCAAAACTGGTATCCATGTTCGGCGAGGCGCTCCAAGAAGCCGGTTGCGAATGTTGATTTTCCGCTCCCCGAAGTGCCGCAAAGGAAAACGCTCACACCATAGGGCTTAATACGCACCTCGTGTCCGTCCTCGCGCGTGCCAAGTGGTATTTCGTGCCTTTTCAGATGAGACTCAAGGCCATTTAAGTCAGAACTAACGAGTTTTTCAATAAGCTCCCTGACGCCTGCGCCATTTTCTGAGGTTGTAACTAAATCCGCGTGCTCTTTGACCATAGGGAGGGCATTGGCAACTGCTATCGAGCATTCACACAGGCTGAGAAAGGCATGGTCGTTCTCGGCATCCCCCACGCCGACAACGTTGTGCGGGGAAAGACCGATCTCACCCAACGCCGCGCTGAGTCCGGAGGCTTTATTCACTCCGGAGGGCAGCACCATCACAGCCCCCTTGTTGAATATGACCTGCATCTCAACCCCCAGGTTGCGTATCGCTTCGAGCACCGTGGTCTCATGTGGTTCCCACGTAGAGACAATTGCGCGTCCAACAGAGAGCGGGGTGACACCCAGTTCCCTAAGCACCCTGATAAACCTTTCCGGCGGCTTCACGCACAGGAGCTTCTCCTCACGTGTGGCTGGCCGATAGAGCAATGCCCCATTCTCAGCCACAACCCGCTCGAAGAGATTCAGGTGAGAGAAGACGCGCATGAGATCGTCCAATTCGCGGCCTGTGACAAGAATCAGCTTCCGACCTGAGCTTTTCAGGCGCTCAAGCTCCGCCAATGTCTCTTCGCTCACCCGACCATCCGAAGCCAGCGTCCCATCATAATCACACACAAGCGCATAGTATCGCATTTAAATTCTATTTATACCGCCCCTTAAAGTTAAAGAGCCTGTTGAATACTCCTGAAGGGATAGCGATACTAAGCCACTATTGTGATATAAACGCGGATTTGACACCACTTCTATAGGCGGCTCGGGCGGAGGCGGCTCTATGGGCGGCTCAGGAGGTGGTGGCGGAGGCGGTTCTATGGGTGGCTCAGGCGGAGATGGCGGAGGCGGCTTTATGGGCGGTTTAGGCGGTTCGAGCAGGAACGGTCGTTTGTATTTACCTTTTGCTATTTCTTTTGATGTCATAAGAGCCTCCTAATTAGGTCAAGTGATTCATTCGCTAAATGGGATAACGGATAATCCGGTTATATGATCCGCCCCATTTATCTTTTTGAAAGGGTGCTATAGGACCTATATTATCTCTAGATAAGTTTACCAACGAAAAAGGTGATAGTGTATTTTAATTTGAAAACCTAATCTCTTCATTACCTGTCCTAATGTCCAATTGATACTTTTGGACTTCCTTTCGAAGCGGGCAATACCGACTCGTTGTGAATCTCCAATGCTAGTATCTCTTGTGCGGATTTACACAGCCTCTATAGTGTATTACTGCACAAAGATTCGGGCGCTTTTGTTTTTTCTTCAATAACTTTCATCTGCAACCTCTCACAAATACTGACAATTTGCCACGGATAATCCGCTGGTATAAATATTGCAAATATATAAGCATATAAATTGAAATGTAGAGACAAGGTTCTAATCTCAACGGACTCTACCAATCTCATAGAACTTTACAAGAGTAAGGAGGTAATAGTTATGGAAACAAGATGTACTGTGTGCCAAAATCGTGTATCTGAGCAAAACGTAGTTATCCAGGAGCACAACGGAGAGGAATACTACTTCTGCTCCGATGATTGCAGAGTCGAGTTTCTAAAAGACCCGAGTAAATACGAGGACTACCGCCCCTCAATAGAAGGAGTGGACGATATGGAAACGCTAATATGCGCGAGGTGCGGAAGCCTGGTATCCGAGGAAGACGCAACAAAACAGGAGTGTCAAGAAGAGGAAGGACCATACGAAAAATACTACTTCTGCTCTGATGAGTGCAGAATCGAATTCATAAAAGAACCGCACAAATACACAGGACGATCCGGCAAGCACATCTCAGCCTAAACTTGTCTAGTCCAAAATAGTTCTCCAGGTAAAGAAAGCGAAGAAATCAATGATGCACATAATGACGGAGGTGTTAGTAAAGTGAAGAAAATCATCTTAGCTCTGGGTGTTCTGAGCCTAGTGGGTCTCATGAGCTGTATATCCGAACCACCGACGCCGCCGCCGGTAGTCATACAGAGACCTGCCGATTTGGCTGCTGAGAGCATTTTTAACTCCTATGTTACAGACCCAACAACCGGCCAGTCCAGGCCAGTTATAGTGGGTATTGTGCGCAATGTCGGAGAGTTGTCTTCTGTTGGAGATCGAGCCGTTACGCTTATCGCCACTACCGTAGTCAATGGCGTTCCGGTTACAGAACAACTCGCAAGCAGCACTATAATGAATCTCTCTCCCGGCGGAACCTTTCAGATAATAGGCAATCCCCCTCAATCCCTTAACCCAACAACTCAGTATACGCTATCCGTAAGCCCCGGAGACAGCAACGCAACGAATGATACATTTGTATTAAACTCGGCTACAGTCCAGAGGTATTAGTTTTTTCGGGTAAAGAGCGCTCACAGCAAAAGAGAGAGCAGAAAAGAGGTCGAAGGGCAAATTTAAGGTTTGC
>JBLNAE010000025.1:0-11431 GCA_050259195.1 Ignavibacteriales bacterium | reverse complement strand
CAAATACACTTTTTGACAGGCTCAGTGTGAACGGTATTTGAGCCAAGCCGTTCCTGGTGAGCTTGTCGAACCATAGAACGGCACTGATGCCATCATCTTCAAGTTGACTGACTACTAGGAGATTCGCCCTACAAATTTGTAAAAACAGTAATCAGGCGGATTTGGTACAACCTGAACTCATCCCAATTCGATACGCCATTTTGCAAAATGTCCGTACAACGAGGATATGGGTAATAGCAGGCCCCTGCAAGGGATAATGATAGTTGTGCATTGATTACAGAAATGATGCAAAGGTCGTGTGTTGAGGCAAAGCAGCTCAGTTTAAAAAATATAAACTCACGACAAAATCGGCGGGGTTCATTATGAGTTTTTATCAATCGCTCCAGCTTCTTGTGAACTTGATTAGTTCATTGAGCTTAAATAGAGCCTTTCTGGTTTCTATTGATTCCTCAGCCCTTGTGATCGCCTCCTTCATATCATCGGCTCCGCCTGAAACCAGAATCCCCGCTGCAGCATTGAGTACTGCGACCTCCCTCTTGGCTTCTCTTTCTTCACCCCGTAGGATTGAAAGGAGAATTTGGGCGTTTTCTCTCACGTTTCCGCCTTTTAGCTCTTCGAGCTTTCTTCTTTTGAACCCTAAATAATCCGCGGGATCAAACTGATACGTCTTTACCATTCCATCTTTAAGCTCGGCTATTTGAGTTTTTCCCGTTACGGTTATTTCATCAAGCCTATCTGCGCCGTGAACGACCATAGCCCTTATGTATCCAAGGTTTCTTAGGACCTTTGCCATAGGCTCCAGCAGAGCCTCGGAGTACATTCCCATAACCTGATGCTTAATCCCGGCGGGATTTGTAATCGGGCCGAGCACATTAAAAATGGTTCTTGTCCCAATCTCCTTTCTCAGTTGTGAGACGTTTTTCATTGCGGGATGGTAGATGGGTGCAAAAAGAAACGCGATTCCTATCTCGTTTAGACACCTTTCGCTTCCTTGTGGAGAGAGGTTAATATTGGCTCCAAGCTCTTCTAAAACGTCTGCGCTCCCTACCTGGCTCGATACGGAGCGGTTTCCGTGTTTCGCAACGGCTATCTCTGCCCCTGCCACTATAAGTGAGGCAACTGTTGACACATTGAACGTTCCCTGCTGGTCGCCGCCAGTGCCGCAGAGGTCAACCACTACAGAGCGATTGAGTTGTATTTTTACTGATTTCTCTCTCATTACCTTTGCCGCACCCGTGATTTCGGAGACGGACTCTCCCTTCATCCTGAGCGCCACAAGAATAGCAGCCATTTGGCTCGGCGTCGCAACCCCTCCCATCATCTTCTCCATTACCTGAGCCATCTCTTCTTCTTCAAGGTCTATGCGTTCTACAATTTTGGATATGGCCTTTTTTATCATCCAATCTCTCCTTTTTTAAGAGACATTCGGATTCTATCGAGAATCCCGTTTACAAAGGCGCCCGACTCTTCCGTGCCGTATTTCTTCGCAAGCTCGACGGCTTCGTTAATCGTAACGGGAGGAGGTATGTCCCTCAAGTAAATCAGCTCATATATCGCCATCCGAAGGATGTTTCTATCAATCCTCGACATTCGAGAAAGCCGCCAGTGCTCGGAGTAACGGTCTATAATCTCGTCAATTCCCCCGATATTATCGCACGCTCCGATAATGAGCCTATCTGAAAATTCCCTTACGTCATCATCTAATGGGATTTCCTTTGTCGCCCAAAAAAGCTTGAGCATCTCTTCAACATTTATATCTTCGGGGGAGGATTCCATCAGCGTATCGTACTGGTATAAGAACTGAAGAGTGAGTTCCCTTGCGCGTCTCCTTTTGCCCATAATAAATTCTATTTCTTTTGAGAAAGTGCCCTTACGAGGTTTGCCATCTCAATTGCAGAAAGCGCGGCCTCCGCACCGCGATTTCCAACCTTTCCTCCCGCCCTGTCAATGGCCTGCTCAACCGTTCCTGTAGTTATAACGCCGCATGCGATAGGAATCTCCAGTTCAAGGCTTATCATACTCAGCCTATTTGTAGTTTCAGAGGAGAGGTAATCAAAATGAGGAGTCTCTCCTCTTATGATTGCTCCTATAGCTATTAAGGCATCATATTTAGCGGAGCTTGCTGCCCTTTTTACGGCAAGGGGGAGTTCAAACGATCCAGGAACCTTTATTATATCAATATTTGATTCAGAAGCGTTGTGCCTTAGAAGAATGTCGAGTGCTCCTTCGACCATACGCTCCGTTACAAAGCCGTTGAACCGGCTCGCTATGATTGCAAATTTAAGACCTTTTGCATCAAGCTTTCCCTCATAGGTTTGAATCATATTGTTTTTTTTCATCTACATCTAGTCTACCATAGAGAGGAGGTGGCCAAGTTTGTCTTTTTTTACCTTCAGATACTTTGAGTTCGCTCCATTAGGCGGGATCTCTATTGGAACCCGCTCTATGATCTGAAGCCCAAACCCTTCGAGTCCTTTTACCTTTCTGGGATTGTTCGTAAGGAGTTTCATCTTTCTTACGCCGAGGTCAATTAGAATTTGCGCGCCAATTCCATAATCTCTCAAATCCGGCTTAAAGCCCAGGGCCTCGTTCGCCTCCACGGTATCGAATCCATTATCCTGAAGAGCATAAGCTTTAATCTTATTTACAAGACCTATTCCCCTTCCCTCCTGGCGCATATAGAGGACAACCCCCTTGCCTTCTTTCTCAATTATGTGCATCGCCTGTCGAACCTGTGGGCCGCAGTCGCACCTCACAGAGCCAAAGACATCGCTTGTAAGGCATTCTGAATGAACCCTGACCAGAACCTCGTCTTCCGGTGTAAAGCTGCCTTTTACAATTGCCACGTGGTGTTGAGGGTCAATATCACTTTCGTAGACTACTACCCTAAAATCCCCTTGTGTCGTAGGGAGATAAGCCGATGCCGCCCTCTTTACAAGGCTTTCTGCTCTGAGACGATAGCTAATAAGGTCTGCAATCGTCGTGATTTTGAGGCCGTGTTGCTCAGAAAATCTCTCTAAATCGGGGAATCTTGCCATATCGCCATCATCTTTCATTATCTCGCAAATAACCGAGGCCGGTTTCAGCCCAGCCAGCCTTGCAAGGTCAACTGAACCTTCCGTATGCCCTGCCCTTACAAGAACCCCACCCCGCCTGGAGATGAGCGGAAACACATGACCGGGGCGGATAAAATCCTCAGGTCTTGCCTCCTCAGAAATCGCAAGGCTGATAGTAGATGCCCTGTCATAAGCGGAGATTCCCGTTGTAATCCCGCGTCTCGCATCAATTGGAATCGTAAATGCTGTATACTGAGGAACGGGGCTATTTTCCGGCTTTATTGCCTGGAGGTTGAGCTTATTGGCATTTTCCTGTGTAATAGCAAGGCATATTAGACCGCGCCCGTGTTTTGCCATAAAGTTTATTGCTTCAGGCGTTGCAAACTCCGCGGCGATTACAAGATCGCCCTCGTTTTCTCTATCTTCATCGTCAACGAGGATGACTATTTTCCCTTTTCTTATACCTTCAATAGCTTCTTCAACTGGGCAGATTGACATATAGAAATTCTATCTCCTCGACAAAACCGCTCTCGAATTTTGCATTTAAAATAATAAGCGACCTGAGGATTTTGTCAAATGAGTCTGGAGGTGAAAACCTCGCTATATCTTGGGTTTAGAAGGTAGCTCTAACTAATAGGGAAAGGGCGGTAAGTAGGCGTTAGTATTAAGTTTTAGTGTCCGGTTTTGGGTATTAATGAAGCCCAACTTTAAAGACTTAACGCCCGACACCTACCTTTTGTTCTTCATAGATTCATAGATTCTTTGAATTTCTTCGTATGTTAGACCCGTCCTATCCGAGAGTCTCAGTAGATCCACTTCTGTTATTTCTCCGCCGGGGTTTTTAAACGTTGAGGGTCTTTTAGGTCTTTGAAAATGCTCGATCTTTCTCCTTATTTTGATCCTGCGACGAGGCATTAGTGATAACTCCTTCAATTCAGAAACCTTTCTGGTAATTATTACCATATAAGGTTTAATACTGGTTGTCAAGCTGAATTTTAACCTCTAAAGGCACTCTGTCTATTCCGAGATTTAATTACTTCTTATGAGACTCCGATATGGTGTACCAGCCATTATTTGAAAGAATTTGAAACTGATTAATAAGACAGGTTCCGAGTAATTTTTATATGAACTAACGCAATGAATTGAGTAACATCCCTAACTATGGTAATATCCCTTCAATTTTGAAATTTCCCGAAAGGAGCAGAGAGATAATGGGCGTAAAACCCGACCACTGGATAAAACGAATGTCTCTTGAGCACAAGATGATTGAGCCATTTGTCGAAGAACAGATGACAGGAGGCGTTATATCTTATGGACTGTCCGCCTATGGGTATGACATCAGGGTAAGCAATGAGTTTAAGGTTTTTACAAATGTTTATAACACGGTTGTCGACCCCAAGGGGTTCGATGAAAAGTCATTCGTATCAATTAAATCTGACATCTGTATAATTCCTCCAAATTCATTTGCCCTTGCGAGAACGGTTGAATATTTCAGAATCCCAAGAAGCGTAATCACGCTCTGCGTTGGAAAATCCACCTATGCCCGTTGCGGAATAATCGTAAACGTGACTCCCTTTGAGCCCGAATGGGAGGGATTCGTCACGCTTGAGATTTCAAATACGACTCCGCTTCCCGCCAAGATCTACGCCAATGAAGGAATAGCCCAGGTTCTTTTCTTTGAGGCTGACGAAGTCTGCCAGGTGTCTTATGCCGACAAAAAGGGCAAATATCAGAAGCAGGTGGGAATTACGCCGCCAAAGGTTTAGATCAATATTCGCAAGCGTAAGGACACGGCATGCTGTGCCCCCACAACCCAAAATTCATTATCCGTTAAATTGTCAAAAACCATGACTTCTAGGTTCAATTCCCAAGTCAAAATTAATCTCTTTGATCCTGCGAAAGCCCTTGATTTTCCTTTACGTTAAACCCGTTTTATGGTAATATTTATTGGTTTTTATTATTAATGGAGGTAGTGTAATTTGCGAATGGAAAAAGACTTGGATGAGAGACTCTATAAGGAGGATGATTCATATACTGCTGAAGCGATTAAAGTCCTTCCGGGGCTAGAAGCCGTAAGAAAACGCCCCGATATGTATATTGGAGACACAAGCACAAGGGGCTTCCACCACCTCGTTTTCGAGGTCCTTGATAACAGTGTTGATGAGTCTCTCGCAGGGTTTTGCGATGAGGTAACTGTAACAATCCATGCGGATGGGAGCGCAACGGTTGAAGACAACGGTCGCGGAATTCCAGTAGACATTCACAAAGAAACCGGAAAGTCCGGGGCTGAAGTAATTATGACTATGCTCCATGCCGGAGGAAAATTCGAGGGCAAGGTATACAGAGTCTCAGGCGGCCTTCATGGGGTAGGGGTTACTGTCGTAAATGCCCTCTCCGAGTACCTGCTACTCGAAGTAAGAAAGGATGGAAAGGTATGGTATCAAAAATACGAAAGAGGAGAACCCGTTACGGAACTGAAAGAGACTGGAAAAACTAAACGGAGCGGAACTAAAATCAGGTTTAAGCCGGATTCTAAGATTTTTGAGGTGAGCGAGTTCAACTACGACACACTTGCCCAGAGAATAAGAGAGCTTGCGTTCTTAAACAGCGGTCTCAGAATAAAGCTCACCGATGAGCGCGACTCAAGGGAGCAGGAGTTTTACTACAAAGGCGGGATAGTCGCATTTGTTCAAGAACTAAACAAGAATAAAAACACGCTCCATCCAAAGCCTATATACGTTTCCGGAGAAAAGGATGACATTATCGTAGAGGTTGCCCTTCAATACCATGACGGATATACGGAAACTATATTCTCATACGCAAATAACATAAATAACGTTGAAGGCGGCACGCATCTTACCGGATTTAGAGGTGCGCTCACGAGAACTATCAATAAATATGCCGAGGATCAGGGACTCCTTAAAAATGCAAAGATTGCCCTGACCGGAGAAGACACTAGAGAGGGTCTTACGGCTGTAATAAGCGTCAAGCTCCCCAATCCAAAGTTTGAGGGACAGACAAAGACGAAGCTTGGCAACACAGAAGTTAAAGGAATAGTAGAAGCTCTTCTCAATGAAAAGCTCGGAACCTTCTTTGAAGAAAACCCTTCGGTTGCGAGAAAAATCGTTGAAAAAACTGTAGAGGCCGCAAGGGCAAGAGAGGCCGCAAGGAAGGCACGCGAGCTTACGAGAAGAAAAAGCGCCTTCGATTCAGGTTCTCTTCCCGGAAAGCTTGCCGACTGTCAGGAGCGCGACCCGCAGTATTGTGAGCTTTTCATAGTCGAAGGAGAGTCCGCCGGAGGTTCGGCAAAGCAGGCAAGGATTAGATACAATCAGGCGATTCTTCCGCTTCGCGGAAAGATTTTAAACGTTGAGAAAGCGCGGTTTGACAAGATGCTCAGCAACGAAGAGATAAGAACTATGATTACTGCGCTTGGCACGGGGATTGGAAGCGACGATTTTGATATATCGAGACTCCGTTATCACAGAATAATACTTATGAGCGATGCCGATGTTGACGGCTCTCATATCAGAACTCTACTCCTTACATTCTTCTACAGGCAGGTTCCGGAGATTATTGAAAAAGGGCATCTCTACGTGGCTCAACCTCCTCTTTATAGGATCAAGCGCGGAAAGGAGGAGAGATACCTGAAAGACGATCATGAGTTTGAGAACTATCTCCTTCAGATAGGAATTGACGGGGTAAGCCTAAAGGTAAATCGTGAGGGTGAATCCAAAGAGATAAAAGGGGATAGGCTTCTTGAAATCATAAAGAAATCCATATCCTATGGAAGAATTCTTGAGAGGCTCGGCAGGTGGGGGCAAGATGCGAGAATAGTTGACGCGTTCGCAAGCAGAGAGGGTTTTAGAAAGAGCCATCTAAAGATTGAAAACGAGTCGGAACTCGATGAACACCTGAAAGGAATTAAGAAATGGATTGAGAAACGCCATCCGGAGATCTCGGCAATTGATTGGAATCTGGAAGAGGACGAAGAGCATAATTGCCTAAGAATTATCTACCATTTTAAAGAAAACGGCAGAATGAGAAGCACCGTGATTGACTTTGATTTTCTAAACTCCCCTGATTTTGTCGAGCTTAGAAACCTGCATGACACAATAAAACTCGTCGGCAACCCACCTTATCTCATACAGGAAGACGGCAATGAAATGAAGCTTGGGAGCCTGAAAGAGACTACAGAGCATATACTTTCACTTGGAAAGAAGGGAATGTTTATACAGAGGTACAAGGGGCTTGGCGAGATGAACCCGGAGCAGCTCTGGGAGACTACAATGAATCCCGAAACCCGCGTGCTCAAGCAGGTAAAGGTCGAAGATGCAGTGCAAACCGATGAAATATTTACGATCCTTATGGGTGATCAGGTCGAGCCGAGAAAGGAATTTATTGAGAAAAACGCGCTTAACGTAAGAAACCTGGACGTTTAATCCATCCTTAATTGGAAATGGTATTAGAACCTTGGTGGTTAAATACCTGCTTACGAAGAAAGAATCTCGCCTAAGACCATAAGGAAGGCGTCATTTTCTTCGAGCGTTCCTATGGTTACGCGCAGGCAGTTCTTTAGCCTTCCGGGAGAATTAAAATTTCTGATTAAAACTCCCCTTTCTATAAGTTCTCCGAAAACCTTATCCGCATCACTTACTCTGAACAAGATAAAATTCGCATCGCTTGGATACACCTCAACTCCATTTATGAGTTTCAGCGCCTTATAAACTCTATCCCGCTCTATCATTATGAATTGCGCGTTTTTCCCCACAAATTCCACGTTGTCGAGAATCACCTTGGCTATGCGCTGGCTGAATGAGTTTACATTATATGGGAGACGCACTTTGTTTATCTCCCTTACAATCTCACTCCTTCCAAAAAGTATCCCCATCCTTATACCCGCAAATCCAACCTTCGACATAGACCTTAGAACTACAAGGTTCTCGTATTTCTCAATTAGGGGAAGAAAGGTTTTTCCAGAAAAATCGCAGTAGGCTTCATCCAGAACAACAATGCCATTTGAGTTATTCAGAATCTCGAAAATCCTCTCATCAGAAAACCTGTTCCCCGTAGGATTGTTGGGAGAGGCAAAGAAAATTAAATCGGGATTTTCCCTCTTTACCTCTTTTAGAGTCACATCAACGTCAATGTTAAATTCATCATCAAGCTCAACCTCAACGAGTTCAAGCCCAAGGGCAATGCCCGTTATTCTGTACATCGAAAAGGTCGGCACCGGATAAAGCACCCTTCTGGTTCCACCCGAAAATGTTGTCATGAGCATCCCTATAAGCTCGTCTGAGCCGTTTCCCAATACAATCCCTTCCGATGGAAACCTGGTCACTCTTGAAATTTTCTCTCTTAAAGCCTTTGCCTCAGGGTCGGGATACCGATTAATCTGAACCCTTTTCATCTCTTCAAGAACCTTTTCCAAAATCTCAGGAGGAAGAGAAAAAGGGCTTTCATTTCCATCGAGTTTCACACGGCATTCCACATGAGGCACGAAGTAAGCGGAGAGCCTCTGTATGCCTTTCTTCACCCTTGATTTCACAACATCACCATACTGACCCCTAGGCTTTTCCTTTCGCCCTTTGGGGGTTTTTCTGGAAACAGCCTTATTTTTTCTTATTATCTCTTCTTCAATTTCATTCACGCACTCATTACAAATCCTCACCCCCTTCCCCTGAAACACCATTCTCTCCCCGCCATGCTCCCTTCCGCAGAAAGAGCACGTGCCTTTCCCCTCAAACACTTCACCCATCCTGAACTCATCCATGATTTCCTTTACAAGATTAAGGCACTCCCTACAGATAGAGAACTCTCCTCTTTGAATAATTGATTTATTTTCCTCAGATGAAACGTCACAGAATGAACATGTTATTTCCAAAATAATTACTCCTTCTCTTTTATAGTAACATAGAGTTAAACTCTGAAAAAGAGAAGGTAAGAATATGTCCGATTTTACAGGGGTTTTCTCGCTTCTTAGGGAAAATCCCTGTTACTCTCTTTTACGCTGTTATACGCAAATATCATCACCGATTGCTACCAATTTCACCACCAACGAATTACCGCTTAGGTCTTCTCTCTCTTTCCCAACGTTCTTTATACCGCTTCTCATATAACTTGGGATTTCTACGTTTAAACTCTTCCCAGGCACTTAAAGGAAACTCTTTAATTAGTTCTAACATCTCTTTATGAAACTCATTTCTCTTATTTCTTCTATCTCTTGTGGTCTTGATGCCCAGTCTTCCCTTTAACCAGTAATTAAATTGAATGAGACACTGATTCTTGTTTAGATAACTATGTGTTCTTGAATCACAAAATTTTTTTCCGCTTTCTATTGCACTGCCGCAAGTTAAACAGTATGAAACCTCACTCTGGGTTTTAGCTCCCATACGTTTTAGAGTATTATCGAATGCCTGTGTAAGAGATATATTTTTATCTCCACCAATGATCTCTATTAATTCATCTGCGTTTAAGAAATCCGCTATAGAAGCGAGAATGCCCTCTCTTTGGTTCTTTCCATGCCAATTGACTGTCATGGTTATGGATAGGGGTAAGTCGTCTGAAATTGTCACTACACTTTTCTTGGAGAGCTTTATAGCCGGGCTGGCTAAAGCTTGAATATAAAATGGGGCTTCCTTGAAAAGAAAATACCTCACATAAGGCTCATTGATATTGTCTTCAACCCTATAGGAATAGCATACCGCTATATTCTCTACTACAATCCATAAAAGGGTATCCCTAAACCCTCGCTTCCCGATGTCATCCGAAGACATTTCAATAACAGAGGGATCAGAAATTTGAAGGTCTAATTTATCCTTCCGCAGCGTTTGTTCACGTCGAGGATCATGGAATTTCAGGATTACGCCAGCATTGGTGACATCCCATTCAGGATAGTTGAAGATGTGATTTAGTCTCTGAAGAGTGAGTAAATTTTGACCCTTTTGGAATTGACTGAGGAGTTTCTCTGACTTATCTTTATTATTGAGTTTCATAGTTATCTCCCAAACTAATATTTGATCTTGACAGGATATAGTATAAAAATCTATACTAAAACTAATAAAAATCAAACGGAGGATTCAAAGTGAAAGAGGCAATAAGTGAAACAATCTCTCTACAGGAACTGGCGGAGAGATACCACCTTAAGCTCTCGACACTTCGTAGATGGGCTTCCGAGCGCAGGTTTCCGCTCTATCGGATCTCAAATCGTATCAGGGTATCCCCTTTGGAATTTTCAGAGTGGCTTCAACAGTTTAAAGTCAACAAGAAAGGAGGAAAAGATGACCTATAAGAAGGGAAGCCATTGTAGCTAGAAGCTTGGGAGAATATAACCGAGAGGAGAATGGATAAGCATAAGCTAATGACATATCTGGAGAATAGAACACGGAAAGGAGAAAAATAAAATGCTCTATGACAACGTATCGAACTCCCCCTAGAGCAATAAACACCTATTTGGGAGGATTGAGAAGATGGAAGAAATAACCATGAGGGCAAAGATAAAGGTAAGAGCGAAGGAGGAGAAATAAAATGATTCAATGAACAGAAAGCCCCGATGCTGGCGGGCAAACGGGGCTTGATAAATGGATGATTGAAGATTTGGCAAAGTCAGGACTTCCACCTGATAAATTTATCATAGAACCACTAAAAACTGAAGCGGAGTTAGAAGAGCGTTTGGGCTTTACTGCTCTTACAGATCATAAGGGAAACTGGATCAAGATAATTGACATTGGCGGCTATTGGATATCTTACCCCAACGTTCCCGGTTACTACCGACTAAAGCTCAAGGAAAAAATTGGAGATGCTAAATATCTCTCTCCAAAAGATAGGGGCAATCACGCTTATATACTTCCGCAGGTAGCCGAGGTTGCTAAAAGCTATAATCCCGATAAGCCGATATTCATCACAGAGGGCGAAAAGAAAGCCGCTAAAGCTACGATTGACGGATTTCCTTGCATCGGGTTAAGCGGCATCCGGAATTTCAAAGATTCTGAAAAGGACCTGCTCCCGGATTTTGACCAATACGTGTGGAAAGACAGGATTGTCTACATCGTTTTTGACTCTGATATTACTGATAAATTCCAGGTGAAACATGCCGAGCTAAGATTGGCTGTGCAGTTAATAAATCGTGGGGCTAGGGTTTATTCCGTAAGATTACCAAATGATGTGGAGGTGAAACAATGAAAATAGGATTCGATGATTTTCTCGTAAGAAACGGAGCGGAGAAATTCAAAGAGCTAATGGAGGCAGCGAAGCTGACCTTGGATGCTCACCTTGAAGAGGGTACATCCACCGACCTGATCCTCAGTGAATTGACTCAACTCGAAAACGAAATCTTAAAAGAGAAAATTTTCAAGGCTATCGCAAATCGTGCGGGG
>JBLNAE010000024.1:0-4751 GCA_050259195.1 Ignavibacteriales bacterium | reverse complement strand
CTTGTGAATCTCTATAGCGCAACGTATCAGACGGGATTTAAGGTATTTCAAAAGCAATTGGTGTGGGTTGTATTAGGTGTGGTTGCGATGGTGCTCATATCCTTTCTTGATTATAGAACACTTGAGAGATATACCCATCATATGTATGCGGTTTTTATTTTACTTCTAATCATAGTCCTGGTTTTCAGCAAGGCGGTTCTAGGTTCGAAGAGATGGATCTCTATAGGGTCGGTAACCATTCAACCATCTGAGTTTGTAAAGATTCTCATAATACTCGTTCTTGCAAAGTTCTACTACAACGACTTTGAAGGCGGTCCATACGGACTTCGCGACCTCGTAAAACCCATTCTTTTTATAGCCCTGCCCTCGGTTTTGGTTCTGCTTCAACCGGATCTGGGCACTGCTCTTATAATTCTTCTCACTTCAGCAAGCCTGGTGCTTTTTATGGGCGTGAGACTTAAATCCCTTATGCTTATTCTCGCCCTAATTCTTGGATTTTCTTATCCGGCTTGGCACTTTGCTTTAAAAGATTACCAGAAAGAGAGAATAGAAACTTTCCTAGATCCGTCGCGCGACCCGCTCGGCTCAGGATATAATGCTATCCAGTCCCAGATTGCCGTGGGTTCCGGGAAATTTCTGGGAAAAGGGTTTAAAAAAGGCTCTCAGACTCAACTCAGGTTTATACCGGAGCAGCACACGGATTTTGCCTTCTCTGTGCTCTCTGAAGAATGGGGTTTTATAGGTGGGGCTTTTACGCTCCTTCTCTACTTCCTGCTTATCCTATGGATTCTTGATGTGGCGAGTCTTGCGAAGGATAAATTCTCCATGGCCGTATCCTTTGGCGTGGGGTCTATGTTCTTCTGGCACACGCTAATTAATGTCGGTATGGTTACGGGGATAATGCCCGTTGTAGGCGTGCCCCTCCCGCTCCTTAGCTATGGCGGGTCTTCTGCGCTTGCGGCTATGATGGGCATAGGAATAGTTTTAGGAATTAGGATGAGAAAACTCCCTATGTCGAAAGAGGGAATTGTGCTTGAGTAGAGAAGGATTGATCAGTCACGAATTTGCACGCATAAAATATTTAATTCAATTTTCCTTTCATTCGTGTTCATCTGTGCTCATTCGGGGCTAAATATTCATTTTTGAATGTCTTTCCAACTCGGAATTCCACCCAGATTTTTTGCGGATTTCACGGCTCTTATAATGGCTTCGGAAATAAGCTCTGCGGCGATAATTCCAACAACGTTCGCGTCTCCTTCTAAATTTCCGCAGGATACGGCAAATACTAAATCGCCGTCGGACGTGGTATGAGAAGGAAAGACAACCCTCGCAATTCCGGTCTGACCGATTCTTGCGACCCTTATAAGCTCGGATTTTGAGAAGTTTATATTCGTAGCGATAACGGCAAGCGTAGTGCTTTCAAATGGCTCTAGTTTTCGCATAACTCCCTGCTTAAACAGGTTTACCGAGCCAGGAAACTCTTTTCCATCCTGAGAATTCCTCACTCCCGCAATAATCTCTCCGCTTTTTGGATCAAACACGTCTCCAAATGCATTTACGACAACTAATGCTCCCACGACATTTCCGTTCCCTAAGTCATAGCTTACGCTTCCGATTCCGCCCTTTGTTGCCGTTCTAATACCAAGGAGCTTTCCAATTGTCGCTCCGGTTCCCGCGCCTATGCTTCCCTCTCGAATGGGTGATGATGAGGCACGAAGGCAAGCCTTGTAAGCCATCTCAGGTGTTGGTCGGACTTTTCCATTCCCGATTCCAAGGTCGAATATTACGGCGGTAGGAACCGAGGGCACAACCACCCCGTAGCCCACATCAAGCCCTATTCCTCTTTCTTCCAGGTATTTCATGACTCCGCCTGCCGCATCAAGCCCATATGCGCTGCCGCCTGTAAGAAAAATTCCGTGAATTCTTCCATAAGAGTGATAGGAAAGGAGCGGGTCTATCTGCCTTGTGCTCGTTCCTCCGCCTCTCAAATCAATCGCTCCTCTTGCCTCGTTGTCGAATAAGACGACTGTACACCCCGTTATAGCTTCAAAATCAGAAGCGTGTCCAACCCTTACTCCAGGAACGTCTGTGATTGACATACCCTACATTCTAAATTCAATAACACTGTTTTCCAAGCCTGGAGGGGCACATTGCAACATGCCTCTACAACAAACCAATAACACAGAGCCTTCTGGAATCCATTGCCTAAATGGTATAAGATTTTATGAGTTTTCTCTAAGGTTTTTTGGTTTATAATTCTCCAGGGATTGCAGGGAGGTTATATTGTATGATAGGGAATACTATGATTAAAGGTGTAGATCATGTCGCAATAGTTGTGAGCGACATGGATAGATCAATTAAGTTCTCCAGTGAAGTTTTGGGGCTTAAAATACATCTTGACGGGCGAAAAGAAGGAGGAAATAAAAAATCTTTTCTCGGCACTAAATCCGAGACTTTGGTTGCTTTAACGGAAGATGAAAATCGAGGGATGGAAAGAGCGGGATTTGTAGAGGGCGTGGCACATATTGCCTTTAGGGTTGATGACGTGGAGAAAGCAATCAAGGTTCTTAGAGAAAGAGGGTTGGAGTTCATAGAGGAAAAATTAGATAAGAGTAGCAAGAAAAAAGCCTACCATTTTCTTGACCCTGATGGGCTTGAGTTAGAAATCTGTGGCAAGACGGGAGAGATAGTACCTGCGTACTGAACTTATTTTATTATTATGTCCAACACTATGATTGAGAATAATAAACAAGGAGAAAAGCATGAGCGATGAGGAGATCAAAAAGCTTGAGGAAGAAGTAGAGAATTTAAGAAAAGCTAAAGAGGAGGTTAAAGAATCCTTCTCACATATGCCCGACATTCAAAGTAAGATCTTGAGTAACCTCAATGCTCGCGAGAAGCTACTGCTTGAGTTTATAAAAGAGAAGCGCAAGGAAGTGTGATTAACCTATGAGCAACAGGGTAGATTGCCCCGCTACTGCCTTAGCTGCGTAGCCAGGAGGCTTGCCATCTCTTCACGGACGTTGTACATAAGCTCCGCCCACTGGCGGATTATGGAAACGTCGTTTGTCGGAAGAGTTTTCTTAACTATAAGTCCCGAGCTTGTAAATTCCATCTGGCAGTCCTTGTAATTCCCCTTGAGTATCGTCCCAAACCTGTGAAGTATTTTAATGGCTTCTATATCCTTTCCCTCGAATCTTGAGAGCAAGACGACCTCTTCATCGAATCCCTTAAATACTATGCTCCAAAGGCTTGCATTCGACTCCAAGCCAAATGACAAATTTATCAAATCCATGCGCTTTTTATCTGCCCCACTTGAAAATGATGACCTACTTTCCGTCCATCTTTTCAATGCTTCTTCTCGCATTTTCAACGTAACCCGCATATTTTTCCTGGTCGGCGGCGAGGTTAATAAAAATTCTATAGTTTTCTATCGCCTGTTTAGGCTTGCCCGAAAGCTCAAGCGCGCGCCCAAGGTGGTAGTAAGCCTCAGGATCATTTGAATTAAGCGAAATTGCTTTCTGCTCCTCCGTAATGGAATCCCCCAATTTACTCATATAGAGAAAAGTGGCTCCAAGGTTCATGTATGCAGGGGCATAGTTTGGGTCAAGCTCGATTGCTTTCACGTATTCGGATACTGCCTTGTCAAGGTACCCCTGGGTTCTGAGTGAAGTTCCCAGGTAGTTGTGCAACTGAGGGGAATCCGCGATTTCAACCGCCTTCTTATACTGCTCTGTCGCCTTTGCATAATCGCCTTTATTAAAAAGGTAGGCATTTCCCAAACCAATATAAGCCACAACCAGGTTCGGATCTAACTCAAGTGCTTTTTTAATGTATGGACTCTCCGGGTCTCTGCCGCTTGTGGCCCAGAGTACATAGTAGCTTTCGGCATCATTAGGGTCAAGCTCAACTACGCGCTTTGCCACAGCTTCTGCCTCATTCATTCTTCTTAGATGAAGGTAATTCAAAGCAAGCGCGCGCTGGGTGTCATTCGATTTTGAATCGAGCTTCAGTGCCTTTAGTATATTCTCATAGGACCTATTATAGGAATCTTCATATTCTTCCTTTACCTCCATCTTATAATAACCAGTAAATGAATACACTTCTCCAAGCCCTGCATAGGCTGGAGCAAAGTTTGGATCGGCTTCTATAGCCTTGTTATAGTAATTTATCGCGTCTTGAAACCCCTTTGGTGTAAAGAGAAGATATGATTTTCTCCCTTTCTGATAATATTCCATTGCGCTTGAGTTTTTCGTCTGAGTGTTTGATTTGGATTTTTCCTTCGAGTTTGCAACGTGTTCCGATGAAATAAAGATTAAAAGAAAAAGGAGCAAAAATAGATTAAATGCTTTTCTTTTCATTTTTGGTTCTCCATTGCGTAGTATTTTTCAAATCCATTACTCATCCTTAACAAATCTCTCACCCATTAGTGCAATGAGTGATATGACAAAGCAATCCCAAACGGATCGCTTTAGGGTTTTGCCCCTCGCAACAAGTATGAGTATTATGCAGTCGCTATAATTTCTACACCAATTTAATCTACTTATCAAGGATTTTGTGGAATTGAGTTCACAATCTCCTCTGCCAAAGCCTTGTACACGCCCTGTGTAAAGCCGGCATTTCTGAGAAATCCTATTGAACTAGAGCCACTTACCTCTCCGCTTGCGACCTCATCACCTGTGGCTTTCTCTACGAGCTTTATGTGGACGGTAAGAGAAGCATCGCCAAATTTAATTGCCCCCCCTTCTGCC
>JBLNAE010000023.1:0-3832 GCA_050259195.1 Ignavibacteriales bacterium | reverse complement strand
TTCCCTGGGCGCGTGCGGCGAAAGAGGATGGAACATTTAAATCCGCCGATGAACTAAAAGCGATATATGAGAATGAGCAGGGGCTAAAGCCAAATGATAATGTAGTTGCATACTGTCGGATTGGAGAGAGATCGTCCCATACGTGGTTTGTTTTGACCTACCTTCTTGGTTACAAGAATGTAAGAAACTATGATGGGTCTTGGACTGAGTGGGGGAATCTGGTCAGAGCGCCAATTGAAAAGCCTTAGTAACATGCAGGGGCGAGGTATGCCCTGCCCCTACTCTTAAATAATCCCTGAGGGTATTCTTTTATATAAGGCACAATTTTTGAGGTAAAGTACCTATGGAAATGAACCGTGAAGAGCGAATGGAGCTGATTTTAGACCATTATGAAAACCCCAGGAATTATGGCACCCTAGATAATGCCCAGGTGGTTAAGGAATGGGGAAACCCCGGCTGTGGAGATATCGTAACGATTTATCTAAATGTGGATGATGAGGGGCACATTAAAAATGCCACCTTTTTGGGAGAAGGATGCACGGTTAGTCAAGCAGCGGCCTCCATGATTACCGAAATAATAACAGGCAAAACCCTGGATGAAGTAGAGGCGATGGGTCCGGATGTTATTTTAGATATACTGGGGCAGGAATTGGGTATGGCGCGCCCCAAGTGCACAACTCTGGGACTTACTACCGCAAAACTGGCTGTCAAAGAATTGCGCAGGCAAAAGATGCTGGCCGATATTGAAAAGGAAGAAGAAAAAGCGTAAAACCGCTATTTAGTAGGTGCAGGCGTGGCTGTAGCTCCCCTCCCCCTTTTCTTCTTAGCGGGCGCGGATGTGGCCATAGCCCCTCCGGCTGTAGTTCCCGTTTCTTTAGTAGGCGCAACCTCTTCTCCGGGTCCCCCTACAGTGATTAAATCTTTTATCTGGGCAAATTTCTGGTTGCCTATCCCCTTCACGTTCTTTATCTCCTCAATCGTTTTGAAAGGAGTTTTGGTTCTATATTCCACTATTCTTTGCGCTACTACCTTACCTATACCCGGTAACGCGGCAAGCTGATCAGGTGTAGCCGTATTGATATTTACCTTTTCTCCCGCAGAGAAACCGTAAAGGGGAAGGAGAAAAAATACCAAGGAAAATACAAAGAACACTTTAAATTTTCTCATGAATTTATCCTCCCTTAAGTGACCTTATCAAGTATGCTTATACCAGAATATGTATGTAATGTAAAATTTTTATCTCCCGAACGTCTCTAAGATAGCCCTCTGGTATTCTTTTACCTCTTCAAAATCCAAAAAATAATGCGGCGCGCTGAGAATCGGCAGGTCTACATACCTCCTATACTCACCTACCCTCCTCCGGCACTCATCCGCATCCCCAACCACCACAAACGTTTGAATCATATCGTCACTTACGTTTTCAATCATGGATTTAACGTCTCTTCTAAAGAACGCCTCTCTGATTTTCTCAGTCTCCTTCTCGAATCCGTGCATACGAAAAGGCGGCTCGTATGTGCGTACGGTCGCATAAAAGGCTATCGTAGCCTGTGCCGCCCTCTTTGCCTCCTTTTTGTCCTTTGATATGGCGCACGTGATGATTGAAGAGACTCTAAAATCTTCCCGCCTCCTCTGGGAACGCTCAAGCCCCGCCTTTATACTCGCACTTAATACGTCCTTGATGTATTCAAGAGAGCACACAACGTGGCCCAAACAGCCGTCCGCTACCTCCGCCGCAGCCTGGGTCATATATTTGCCAACCCCTGCAAGATAAATAGGAATCTCAGACCTCAAAGGCTTAAATGGACGATGATAGCCTCTCGTATTGATTTTGTAATAATCGCCCTCATAAGAAATAGGCTCGCCCAGGTGGGATTTGTTGATTATAAGCCTAATCACATCGATGCATTCTTTAATTCGCGCAACAGGCTTTCCGTGAGCTATCCCGTGCCACATCTCATTTGTGCGCTTTGCCCCGGTTCCAAGTCCAAGGATTAATCTGCCATTTGAAATTTCATCCATATCAAGAGCGGTAAGTGCGGTGATAAATGGACTCCTTACAAACGCAAGGGCAACCGCAGTGCCAAGTTTAATTCTCTTCGTAGCCTGAGCGGCGGCAGAGAGTTGTCCGAACGCGGTTCTATAGAGTTCGGTTGTCCAAACCGAATCGAACACCGCATCTTCAGCCTCTTTGGCTAATACAACCAAATCGGAAATAGTTTCGGCGTCGAGAATTAATCCCGTAGGCTCCATAAAATATAGGCTCCTTAAATGTAGGGGCGACCCGGCGGGCCGCCCTCATAATTCCTCATGTTCCAAAAAGCTGTAGTATCCCTTCTGGTTGAAAATAATATGATCGAGTAACCTGATTCCCGGTGTTTCTCCGGCCGCCTTTAATCTTCTGGTGGCTTCAATGTCTTCTTTACTCGGCGTTAGGCCGCTAACCGGATGGTTATGGGCTACAATGATCGCAGAAGCCCGGTCTGTAATCGGATCGGCAAAGACCTCTCTGGGATGCACCTGGGTTTTATTGACCAATCCTACGGAAACAACACGGGTTGTGATTACTTCATTTGCGCTGTTGATGGAGATGCATATAAAATGCACTTGCCAATAATTCAATTTCTCTTATTCTCCTAATTATATGGAAAGCTTACAGCGCCTCTTCATTCCTCCGATTTCTGCTGGCTATAGTTTTGGCTATAGTTAGTGGTGAAATTTGCCAGAATTTCCACGGCTTCCTCAATGCTACTTTCAGGATGGCTATACCTCTCCGTTATCTTAATTGTGGAATGCCCTAATAACTTTTTTACGGCGTCAAGCGAAATCCCTTTTCTTGATTCTATAATCCTTGTAGCCGCCGTGTGTCTGAGATCGTGGAATCTAAACCCTTGGATCTCAGCACTCTTGCAAGCGGCAGCGAAAGCACGGTCCAGGAAAGATAAATGACCACTCTTTGACCGCGTACTTGGGAATACAAACTCGCTTCCGCCACTCCTTAGCTTTTGCTCAAGAAGAGTCTTACGTAAAGCCGAACTAACAGGAATACGTCTGGTTTTCTTACTTTTAGTGTTCGCTTGTGGGATGGTAATTACCTTATTCTCCAGGTCTATGTAGTCCCATTTTAGGGAAAGGATTTCCATCTTTCTCATACCTGTGTTCAGGGCTGTGATGATTATGTTTCTAAGGTAAGGTGGGGAGACTTTAAGTAGTCTTTCCTCTTCTTCGGGACTAAGGATTTGCTCTATTTGATTGTGGACCTCTGGCATTCCCGATTGACTGACCGGGTTCTCCCCAAAGAACTTATGCCATTTGCGTGCCTGATAGAACATATTCCTTACAACCGCTAACTCTCTGGCTATGGTGCCGGGTTTGGCGTTGTCTTCAAATCTTCTTCGCTTATAAATGTCAATATCTTCAATAGTGATTTTACTTAACTTTTTATTTCTATACAGCCTTGTAAAATGAACTAGAGCATGTCTTGACCTAACGTGTGAACGGATTTGCTTTACATCTCGTATGTAGGCAAGATACTCAGCTGCAAACTCTGAAAGGGTAGGGATCCGGGCCCCTATCATATCCAGTTGCCCTAGCTTTACCTGACGCTTTCTTTCTTCAAGCCTTGTCCTTGCTACATCCTTTGTCACCACTCCCACCTTGCCTACGGATTCCCACTTGATCTTTCTATTAACCGCATAGCGGATATACCAGAAGGCAGCCCTTGACCCGTCTTCGCTCTTTCTCCAGCGTTTGAATACTCCCATAATTACTTACCTCCTTTCTTTAGTATATCTTCTCTTACTTCCTTTGGTAAATGCTTCTCTAAATACTCAAT
>JBLNAE010000022.1:0-2930 GCA_050259195.1 Ignavibacteriales bacterium | reverse complement strand
TACCGCTCTCATAAGACCAACATTTCCTTCCTGAATGAGGTCTGGGAGTGGCAGCCCCCTGCCCATGTATCTTTTGGCTATGCTCACTACCAATCTCAAATTTGCCTTTACAAACCTCTCTCTCAGTTCTTTCGCCCTTTCCGAATAGGCCTTCATAAAGGCGTTGAGCCTGTTTATACGCTTTGACAACACCTTTCCATTGCCGTTTTGATGACCGTTTTTCCCTGAAATTCTTCTGCTTTTTTCACTCCTTTCCTTTGAGAGTTTATCAAGAATTGTTCTTATCTCTCTTGCCTTTGCCTCGCACTTCTTTATTTTTGCCGAGACCTCTACCTCCCCCTTGGATGTAAGAAGAGACTCGGTCCCCATATCTTTAAAGTAGACGTAAAGGAGCCTGAACTGTTCATCCGGCACCCACCGCCGCTCTTCTTCATCTTCCGCAGAGTCTGACCCTTTGGGTTCGAGCTCAGAATCAGATTCTACCATATCGAGTATTGAATCGTCTTCAACATCAAGAGGCATTAAAGCTTCTTCATCCTCTTGAACAAACTCTCCAAGGTCATTTACCCCTGAAGTCATTCCTTCAAACTCTATGTCCTTTATCTCCATTTTCTTGTCTCCATCTCCCTCATCACTCAAGGAATTTATAGTACTTCTCCTAAATATAGAGAGCGTCTTATATATAGCCTTAGACTCTATTTGCCCCCATTTATCTACTAACCTTGCAAGGTTGGCGGGGCTATTTATTTGACAAGCTAAAATAGCTATCTAAAAATGAGAAGGCCTTCTCAGCATTTCTCTGAGAGAGGTTTATAGTTTCTTTCATGAACTTATCTGAAAAGTCTCTGACCATGCCAATGTAGTTTCTTTGAAAGGCTACAAAGCGATCAAACTGGCCTTTTATAACCTTTGAATCTCTCCAAGGTGTTGTTGCTTTTGGAAGGTCTTCATAGAACTCCCTTACGGCATTTGTATAGTTCTGCCCTAAACTCAGCCACTCATTAAGCTGAACGTTTAAAACCTTTAGATTCTCTTCCCCAAGGGATAGAGCAAGCTCAAAACCGTTTGAATAATCTCCGTCGTTGTTTTTCAATTCCCTTTTTTCAGCCATAGTTCTTCCTCCTCATATTCTAAATTCAATATACTACTGCTGAAAATGCCTGTCAAGAGCTTTTTCGCACTTGCGAAAAAACGATTCCTCTTTATTTCTCAATAAAAATTGTATAAATATGTTTGCTCTACGCACTAGCTAACAAAGTGAGTAAATTTTGGAGCAGAACTTTTCAATTAAATTTACTGTCCATTCAATTCTTCTACAATAGCCCCCATACTTTCTTTTCTTTGAAAAAGAGAGGCGAAATCCTGGGCCTCTTCTTTTGTCTTGAATTTTCCCACCTTTATAAGATCCCAGGCTTTTCCCTTAGAATTATAAGTGGAAACGATATAGGCATCGTAACCCTTTTCTTTTAATTCATTTGCGACCCTTTGTGCTCTTCCCATCTCCTCAAATGCCGCAACCTGAATTGTGTATTTGTCGGCTTCATAAATCTCGAACTCGCCCAATGGTTTTAATTCCTGCGGTTTCAAATGCTTCTTTGATTCCTCTCCGCTTTTTATCGGCTCTATAGTTGCCGTTGCGACGCTCAGTCGGTCCTCTTTATGATAAGACTTTTTTTCATCTCCTTGAACGCGTGTCTCTGAGTTGCTAACACTGGCCTCTTTTTTCTCAACGACTTGAATATTTATATTTTTTATCTTCGTTCCGACGAAAACACCAAGAGCAAACGTAATAAGGAGGATTAAAAAAAACGTGAATCTGCTTACGCCTCTTCTACCGGGTTTTGTCAATATTAGTTTGGGTCTTAGCTCATCCATAGGCAATCACCTGCCGTTGGATATTGATTGTGCTGAAGGGGAATTTGAACCCCACGGGCTTTCGCCCACCGGATCCTCAATTCAGTCAGCTGCCGATGGGTCTTCCTGATAATCTTTACCCTTTTTTGGAATTATAACACAATTACTAACAGAATTGCTAACAAAGTTTTCTTTGGAAGAATTTCACTTTGTTCAACGGATTAGGATTACATCTATCCCAAGAGATAGCCAGATCGAATATTGTCTCAAGTAATGCAAACTCTATATTCTTTAATGATTTGCACATCATAGTATATTATTTTTACCTCTCTTCTGGCCATCGGTTTCGATTACTTGCATTGCCCCAATGTGATAATTTCCTCAAATAGTCCACAGCCTGACCCACCATCATGACTGCCGTACTGACCAGCCGAAAAGGTAACTTCCTGAATTGATTCTCCCTTTTCTAATATTGGTTCAGTCCATTCTTTCTTCTTGCTTTTATCCTGTTCAAGCATCTGTTATCAGCCCCCAGTTGTAAATATAGTGCTAATATCCCGAATCTTAATTGGACCTTTGACAGTATTTATGTTAGTCATTTAGTAATAAAGGTTCTCTTTATATAAGTCTTTCTAACACAATCAATCTATGCTCTTATTCACTCCTTTACACGATGTAATAAAAAGGTGAACCAGCGAATCAACTTCACCAGTTCACCCAAGTTGTCTTAGTTGCCTAATGCCCATGTCTCAAGCTGAGATGCAAGGGATAGGACCTCAGATAGTTCTACCCTCTTTCTATGAGTCTTGAGAAACTCAATAACTGAGTTTATAACCGCAAGCATATATTGTAGACTGAGGGGAAAAGTCCTTGCTATGGGCTTCTTTGGGCTAGGGGTATGTTTCTTTTCATGCCGCTTAGTAAAATAGGGTTAAAGTGACAGGTAGGAATGATGTTGAGAAAAGAGTAGGAAGATACACCTTCTACAATGAAATCGATGCCAGTAGTGTGTAGAGAAGCTACAATAGGAACTACTAGTGGTCAGTCAACCTAAATTTGATGGGATTTAGGCAAGC
>JBLNAE010000021.1:0-4121 GCA_050259195.1 Ignavibacteriales bacterium | reverse complement strand
CGGGCTTTCTTCTGAGAGGTAGGGGGTAAATAGGGGTCAATGAAAGAGTGCCAGATTTATTCAAATTGCTAGGGGTAGGTTACTGGGCATTGCGGTTTTAAGAGCTAGGATACCGAAAATTCATGCGTTATAAAGCAAAATAGCTTCGAATTTCACCGTAAATAGCGAGGGTTTATATTTACCCCTTATCTTCCCCCTTGGATTTAGAGACTCTCGTTATTTACGGATAAATTGCTCTATAAATGCCTCTTTCTCGCTTTGTGGGATTCAATCGTCGTGGCGTAACGATAATCGTTTACTGTGTAACCATCCCAGCGTAGCACTATGAGGAACTCTGATCAAAGGTTACTCGGAATCCGATTATGTAGGGAGGAAAATAGTTGAACAACCAGTTTCATAGGGAAGATAGTATTTTTCTTCTATACTCTAGGTCTTCTTCGCTCTAAGGATCTAAACGTAAAATGATTAATGCCTTAAGGTTGCCTATGCTTCAGATATCAACTCATCTTGTATTGTCATTGTTCGGGTTAGGACTAAAGTAATATAATTTTCTAAAGAAATAGACTTTCCTGCTAAGAAAATCTGACCAAAGGTCTAATTGTGTTATGCTGTGCAATGATGTTTATTTAATAATTATTAATTATAAAGTAATTGATTATACAGAGTTCGATAGAAATACCTCAGAAATTCTTAATTTGCCTCAGCGATGTGTCTTTGTCCTTGTGGTTCATCGTGACGGCAAGTCACTAGAATTTGCGTATCCACCACAACTGAAAGGTAACATCATACCTGTTGATCACAAAACCCTACCCGGCCGTGCGGTTATTTCCAAACGTTCTTATATATCGAATAGTGTTGGAGAAGAAAAGACCGTTTTTCTCTTTGATTGGCTTATAAATATGGGAACTACACAAGTTCAAAAGATGATTACCTATCCGGTCATGTTTGGGGATAAGGTGGTTGCAGTTCTTCAGGTTACGAGAAGAGGAGTAAGTGTTTCCGAAGCAGGACCAGATTTTGAAAGTGGGGATTTGGAGAAAATACAATCCATTCTTGATGATTTCCTTACTCCCCACCTAGCGAAGTCAGCCTAGGAGAAAATGCATAAAACCATTAAAATCAATAAAAATTACTGACTGATCCATTTATGGAACATCCCGTGCGGTAGGTATTATTCATCATGTTACGATTGAGAAAACAACGGGGCTTTCATTTAATACTTATGCCTGCTCAATACACTATAAGTTGAAGATTACGGAAGTGGGAAGGCTTCGCACTGAACGTTAAAAACAATCTAAGAGAAATAAATCCCAAAGTTACAATGAGTTTTCTCCTGGCAGGAGTTCATTTATTGTATTTATCTCTAGCGGAAGAATTTTTTTAACGATTCTTGAAAGTTATTTCCCCTAAAAAGCCTTTTTATATTTATTTGTTCCAGCTTTTTTGTTTTTAGCCCATCTGCTACTTCAGTCTTCCCAGATATAAGAGATGCCCTAATTTTTTCAACTTGCTTTTTGTCGTTAAACTCCAATCTCTCGCCTTGAATTTGCAACAATTCAATCGAGTTAAGTGAATATAAGAACCTCAAGGTATCATCTATACTAAGTGGGCTTTTTAAAATTGCCTGCTCAAGTGTATTACCTTTTCTTAGAAGTTCAACAAGCTCCAATTCCTTGTAAGATAAACCCAGGTTTTTCACCTCCTCTTCAATATCAGGGTTTGGAATTATAGAAGAGTTCTGTTCGTAGAGAAGCCTCAGGATTTCGCCTTTCTCAATGAAACGATTTGTTCCTGTATATATCACCTGCATTGGATGAATATTACACACTGCTTTTTCAGTGAAATTCTTTGTGCTTCGAAATTTATAGGAACCAGTCTTATACTGAAAGCCCTCAATGAGCTTTTCTCTAATTTGGGTTTCGAGGATCCTCTCTAGCTTATCTGACGTGATTTTTCCCATTTTGACAAGGGCTTCCCCTATCTTTATCCCAGCCTCAAGAGCAAAACCTAACGCATCTTTCTGATCCGCCTTAGTAATTTTTTCCCTATCTACTAACATATTCCCTAATGCTAATTGGGGATCTCCACCTTCAACAAAAACTATAAGCCCTTCAAGGAAATGAATCTCAAGTATCGTACGGGAATCGAGAATTAGAACACCCGTTCTTTTCTCACGATAAAATGAGAGTAGAAGAGCTGGATAGGGAGTGGTATCTAGATCGCCCTTCTCATCAAATTTCTCTTCCTGTTCTAGGTTTTCCAGGGATTCTATTGTTAGACCGGATTCCTCTATTAACTGTATGTTATCTAAATTTAAGGAGTCTGCCGCCTTCTTCTTTCTTTGTATTGCCTCTCTTTTCCCTTGGTATATATTTTCGAGGGCAATTATAAATTCGTTAACTGATTGAAATCGTTCCTCCGGTTTCTTTAAAAGCGCCCTTAGCACTATGTTCTCAAGCTCCCTAGGTATATCGAGCCTTATCTGAGTAGGAAGAGGCGGCGGAAGCTCCAGATGGCCTTTTTTTATCTCATAGTCACTGTCACTGTTAAAAGGAACACGTCCAGTGAGCATCTCATAAAAGGTGACACCAAGGGAATAAATGTCGGTTCTATGATCAATTGTCCCCCCGAGAATTTGTTCAGGAGACATGTATCTAGGGGTTCCAAACACAGCCTCAGTCGGACCAAGCCCTGGGTCACCTATAATCTGAGCGATTCCAAAATCAGTAATTTTCACGATTGAAGGGGTCAGGATAAAATTGTTCGGCTTTATATCTCTATGGATTACTCTCTTTAAATGAGCATATCCAATTCCAGTGAGCATCTGTCTGAATATAGAAAGCGCAATGTATGGCTCAAAAGGCCCCTGTTCCGACAGTATCTTTCCAACACTTTCCCCATGGACATACTCCATAATAATAAAGTAGTTACCTCCAATCTCTAAGAAATCGTAGACTGTAACAATATTCGGGTGGTTTAACCGGGCCTGGGTTTTTGCCTCCTTATAAAATCTTTTTATAACTGCTAGGTCGTCTACCAAGTTCGGATGAATCATTTTTACAGCGACTATCCGATTCAGAGTTAAGTGTATCGCTTTGTAGACTCTACCCATACCGCCATTTCCAATCTCCTCAATTATTTTGTAGTTGCCAACTGTTTTTCCCGTCATCTCATCTACCGAAAAAGATTTTTCAACCTGGCGTATATCTTAGATATCTTTCTATTGTTCCCCAAAATTTTTGCGACCTGTACCGTAATGTTATCCATACCCCCTCGCTCATTAGCGATACTAACAAGAATACGACAAGCCTCATCCGGTGGATAAAGAGTTACAATATCTCCAAGTTCGTCTTCTCTTACAAACTCTGTAAGCCCATCCGAGCAGAGTACGAAGGCATCCCCAGGGTTTGTGACAATCGGTGGTATCAAATCCACTTCAACCTCAGAATTAGGTCCGACGGCTCTTACCAACATGCTCCTTTCAGGGCATAACTTGGCCTCTTCAGGGGTTATAATTCCGGATTCCACCATCCGCTCAGCAATCGTGTGGTCTTTCGTTAGTCCCCTCACTTTACTTTTTCGGACTAAATAAGCACGGCTGTCACCGACATGGGCTATATAGGACTTTCCCTTTGTCCAGAGCATCGCTGTGCACGTCGTTCCCATAGAGCGAAGTTCTGAGCTTTTGTTTGACATCTCATAGATAGAGCGATTGGCTTCTGTTATAGCACGTTTTAAAAGCTGTGGTATATCTTCCATAGGATTTGAGGCAATAAATTCTCCTAAAATTTCAACCGCACGGCAACTTGCCACCTCACCACCCCGATGTCCCCCCATTCCATCTGCAACTGCCATAAGATAAGCTGCACTTCCCATTTTCCCCTCTAACTCTAAGTAGAGAAAAGCATCCTCATTATTCTCTCTTTTTCTCCCAATATCTGTAAGGCTATATGCAACAAAATTCTTGCCGTTGGGGTGCATGGCTTATAGGGCAAATATCATTTCGTGTTTGCCTATCCCGATTATATCTCCATCTCGAAGAATTTGCTCTTTTACTTTAGTTCCGTTTACTTTAGTTGGTCTAAGAAAAGAACCCATACTTACTATTTTGTACGTGCCAT
>JBLNAE010000020.1:0-11530 GCA_050259195.1 Ignavibacteriales bacterium | reverse complement strand
TTACATATACCCCTATTATTTGAGAGTTGAATCTTTGGGCAAAGAACTTTGCATAGTTTAGAGCTTCCTCAGATTCTTTTGAGCCATCGGTGGCCCATATTATCCTTCTTATCTCTCTCATTAGATTTATACCTGTATTTTTTGATTGCAAAAAAGATGCCATCGAAATTTCCTTTATTTTATAGGGATTGAATTTAAAATAGGTGTCCGATGTCTTAAATTCCGACAGATATATTCTCTAATGAGGAATGTTCTTCTATACAATCCTTATATATTTCAGCAACTTACGTGTATTGAATTTGGTGGTATATAGCTTGCATACAGACCTCAAAAAGGAAAAGGGAAAAATCCCTATTAAAAGGAGGTGAAATACTATGAGTATTGGAAATCTGTGCCGTAGGGAGATTATATGTGTAAACCCAGGAACGACTGTAAAAGAAGTAGCAAAGCTCATGGGAGAGAAGAATATAGGGAGTACCATAGTTGTTCGAGAGGGAAAGCCTATAGGCATATTAACCGATAGAGATATTCTCCTAAGAGTTATGAATAATGGATTAGACCCGGAAAAGACCTCTGTTGATGAGGTAATGACTGAACCGATTGTCACTCTAAGGGAGGATACAGGTCTATTTGAAGCCCTTCAACAGATAAAAGGAAAAGGGATAAGGAGATTTCCTATTGTAGATGCTAAGGGCAACTTACAAGGCATAATGACTCTCGATGACATTCTTTATCTGCTCGGTAAAGAGATGTCTGATGTGGCAATTATAATTGAGAAAGAAGGCCCTAGATTGTAAACTAATGATGTCTTTGAACAGCTAGTCATTCTGTTAATGAAATGGGGGGATGAATTATGAGCAGAATCTTGGTGGTGGACAATGAACTGAACCTGAGGCTTGCCTATAGAGAGGTGCTAAACGATGGAGGATACGAGGTTTTGGAAGCTGAATCTGCAAAAGATACTTTTGATATACTCAAATGTGAACCCGTTGATCTGGTTGTTCTAGATATAAAGCTCAGGTCTGAAAGCGGACTCGATGTGCTCCAAAGAATAGCAAATGAATTTCCGCATCTTCCTGTGATACTGTGCTCTGCTTATGCCTCTTTCCAGACTGATTATACATCCTGGCTTGCAGAGAGCTACATTATAAAGTCAAGCGATCTGGAAGAGTTGCTCAATGAGGTAAATAGAGTTCTAAGCAAAAGAGGAAAAATTGAGGCTTACTCCTCTAAATAATTCTTAGACATCGCAAATTAAACCCGCTCTTCGAGTTATTTCCCCTGCATCTTATCTGGAAATTTGGGCTTTAGGCAGTTAAGATAGGTGAGCTAGAAACCTACCCATTCCGAGAAAATCAGCGCAATTAACTAATGGAGGTACCTTAAGGATGGATGACAAGAATAACACGCTAACCCCAGAAGAATGGAAAGACCTCAGGGGACAGATAAATGAGCTATTGGATCTAACCTGGAAGTGTGCACAAGCTAAGGCAGAAACAAAAATTCTGGATTTGAGAAAGTGGTACATTGATAAAGTGGAGGCATTTGTTAAGACAGGAGAAACATATTGGGAGCTTGATGATAAGCTACAAGAAATCGCGAAGCAACTAAAACCACCTCTTGATAAACACGCAATCTGGGAGGCGATAAAACCTCAGATAGAACCTAAGCTAAAAGAAGCATACGAAAAAGCGTTTAAGATTCAGAGAAGAAATGGGTTCGATAGGGTTGCTAAAATCCTGCAGTATATCGAGAGGCTCGGTTTACCTAAAGAAGCAAGCCCCGAACAGCCGGAGCAGAAGCCGAAATCCCTGGATGAGTAGAGAAAGCTATATCGACAAATTGCTCGGTTCGCTCCATACAGGAGAAGTAGACACAAGACACAGAATTCTCAGGATGCACAGAACAATACTTTTCGATGTAATAACAGGCCGCCCAATCACCGACTAATTACCGAGATACTCGTAAAATCTATTATAACCCACGAGACTCATTCGGATTTTTGGAGATTGTAGAAAAGCTATTGTGGCTATGTCGTGGTAATTCAATCTTTTTATTTCAGTTTCCGGTTTGAACACAATCTTGATAGATAAAAGGGCAGGATTTCTTCTAAAAATACGTTTGTGCTCTTTAAATTTAACAATTGAATGATTAGATTACCCTTGTAGAAGGGGGTGAAACAAAATGAAAGAATTAATTGAAAGAGAAAAATATATGCGTGAAATGTTTAGCCCTCATATGGAGTACTATTTTGATGAAATCGCCGAGCCTAAAACCTTTGTATGCCCCATTACCGGGAGGAGAGTTAATGTGATAGCTATTAGAAGGGCCGACATTAGACATACTCCCTTTGTAGATGTCATCTGTTGCCCCGGTTTTAAAGGCTGCCCTCTCTGCAAAAAGGCTTACATTGCTCTAGCAAATGAAGAAGAAACCGAGGCTCAGGCGCATCTGCATTAAGTTGCTTGTCAGCGGGAAATCGTGTTATTCCATCCTCCTCTGATACAGGCGCTAAAGAGTTAAGCCTCTCTAGTGCCTGAATATCTTTTTATCTACTTTTATTCAAAATACGAAGGATTTTCCTATGAGATTGGAATGGAAATAGTTATTTTGTGGGTTCCATTAGCATCAGTTTTTCCATCTCCACCGCCGCCTTGTCTACTATTTGATTACTCTCTTCCATCGCTTGTGTAGCCTTCATTATATAGGTCGTATCCTGTGTATCACAGTACTTAAGCATGTGTTTTGTCGCTTCCACTTGTTTATCCCATGAAGCAATGAGTAAATGATGAGTAGATTGGGCATCTGCCGGTGGTACTATTGTATTGAGGTAATCAACTATGCCTTTAAAGTGGATTCGATATAAACCGACCAAACTTGTACATTCATGCTTATCCATTCCCCGAAGATGAAGCCTGACTATCCTAAATGATAGCATGAGGTTTGGCGAGCCGAGGATAACGCCGTCAATACTGTTGATATAGTTATCAAGCGTTACCTTATCAATAGCCTTTGAGTTTACAGCAAAGGTCAAAACAAAAATCAATGTTATTAAAGCCTCTTTCATACCTATACCCTCCCATACTATATTCGTGGGTTGTTTATTTATTCCCCCTTTCATGTCAGTAACACCTTTGCAAACCTTATACCACCAAATTTCATGCACATAACTTGTTGAAACATCCAAGAATTGTAGGGAGGGTATTGTTTATCAGAAAGGCCAAAGCATGTCAGAATTTAAGACATCTGACATATCTTTTAAATCCAATCTTCGCAAAATAAAGGAATTTTAATGGCATTCTTCTTGCTCTTTAAAACTAGAGAAAATTAGGCTCTTAAAATACAGGGAACGTGAAGGCTTCTAATGAGCTTCGGTGTAGTTATCCTGGCTCTTTAGAAGAGAGAAGCTCCTTGCAATCGCGAGAGCAATGATAAAGAATAGATAGGATTCTAGAGAGGAGGTTTCTCTAATGTCAACGCTGACGGGCGAATCAATAAAAAAGCTCCTTAAAACAGAGATGTTGGGCAAGGTACTCTACCTCTTTGAGGAAATTGGTTCTACCAACGAAGTTGCGTTTGAACTTGCAAGAAATGGCGCCACCGAGGGAACTACGGTAATTGCAGATTCTCAGACCCAGGGGAAAGGAAGGCTTCAAAGGAGGTGGATTTCCCCTCCGGGAGTAAATCTATATATATCGGCGATTTTTCGTCCTTCAATTGCCGCCAAAAATGCGCCTTTTCTTACTCTGGTTGCTTCAATCGCTTTAGCTGAAACGATAAAAAACGAGGGAGCAAACACACTCATAAAATGGCCCAATGATGTACTTATAAATGGGAAAAAAGCGGCTGGCGTTTTAACGGCGATGCAACCTCGAGGAGACGAGGTTGATTTTATTGTGGTGGGAATCGGAGTGAATCTGAATATGACCAGAGAAACAATGAAAAAGGAGATGGGAGAGGTCGCCGAGATAGCAACATCACTTAGGGAAGAGTTGGGTCACGAAATCGAGAGAGCAAAGTTTACCGCCGATTTGATTAATGAGCTTGAGATGTGGTATCAAAGATTCCTGCAAAATGGAAAATCCCCAATCATCAAAGAATGGATGAGAAGGTGGGGGGCGATTAATCGTAGAGTGAGAGTCAAGTTCAATGAAACGGTTGTTGAAGGAACCGCTTCAGGTTTAGATGAGAACGGATATTTACTTATAAAGAAGGATGATGGAACAACGGAGAGAATAATCTCAGGGGATGTAATTCTTCTCTAGGTAAACAATTGGATAGATATGGCTTCTTATTTCACACAGAGGGCTACACCGCCTAATAATAAGATCACCGGCAATCGAAATATTCAAATGCCGGCTTTCGATTATGCCAGTTCTCCCATAGAGACTCTTTTTGAAAGGTTTAAAACCTCCATCAACGGGCTTTCTGATGCGGAAGCCCAAGAGCGTCTTAAAGAATACGGCTACAACGAACCCGCCAAGAAAAAGAAAAGAAGTATAATTTCCCAGATACTTTCTAAATTTGTCAATCCATTAGTGATAGTCCTTTTGATTATAGCCGCATTTTCTCTGTTCTTTGGGGAAAGGATCAGCGCGCTTTTGGTTTCTTTGATGGCTGTAATGAGCGTTTTTCTATCATTCATACAAGAATACCGCGCTGGAAAAGAGGCGGAAAAACTCAGCGAGATGGTCCGAGCAACAGCCACTGCTTACCGCAATGGAAGGCCGAGAGAGGTAAAAATTAGGGGTATAGTTCCAGGAGACATTGTTGATTTATCTGCAGGCGATATGATACCCGCAGACCTGAGAATCATCTCATGCAAGGATTTATTTGTTAATCAGGCATCCCTAACAGGCGAATCATTTCCAGTAGAAAAATTCGCAGAACCCATACAGCCAAAGAGCAATTCGATATCCGAATTAACCAATATTGCATTTATGGGGTCAAGTGTGGTAAGCGGAACGGGATTGGGTTTGGTCATAAGGACAGGTATCTCCACTCAATTTGGAGAAATCTCCCGCAGGCTTGTCACAATTGAGATGGAAACGAGTTTTGATAAGGGCATACGCAGGTTCACCTGGCTTATGATTCGCTTAATGGTTATTTTGGTCGTGGTGATCTTTGCCATAAACGCCGTATTTAAAGGCAATCTCATAGAAGCTCTTCTATTTTCGCTGGCAGTAGCCGTCGGTCTTACTCCTGAGATGCTTCCGATGTTAGTTGCTGTAAACCTCTCCAAGGGCGCAATATCTATGGCTAAAAAGCGGGTCATAGTCAAGCGATTAAATTCCATACAGAACTTTGGCGCTATGGATGTGCTTTGTACCGATAAGACAGGCACCCTTACTTTAGATCGAATAGTCCTGGAAAAACACTGCAATGTGGTTGGGGAAGAGAGCGAGGATGTTTTAAGATACGCTTACATCAATAGTTCTTATCAGACGGGTCTAAAAAATCTGCTGGACAAAGCAATCCTCAGGCATGAAAAGTTATCTGTAAAACAATTTAAGAAAATTGATGAGATACCATTCGATTTCTCACGACGGATAATGTCCGTAGTTGTAGAGAGGGACGGCAGGCATAAAATCATCTCAAAAGGCGCGCCAGAGGAAATATTTAAGAGGTGCACCGGATATGAATTGGACGATGAAATATACGAAATCGAACGGCTGGTACTTCCAGACCTGGAAGAAGAGTGGGATAACTTGAGCGCAAACGGGTTTAGGGTCTTGGCCATAGCATACAAAGATATGGATAACAAAAAACAAGTATATTCAAGGGATGATGAGAAAGATTTAATCCTCAAGGGTTACGTCGCGTTTCTCGATCCGCCAAAACCCAGTGCAAAAAGAGCGATTAAGACGTTGAAAAAGCTCGGCATAGAATTTAAAGTTTTGACGGGCGATAATGAATTAGTTACAAAGAAGATATGTGGTGAGGTCGGTCTTGATGCTAAGGGGTTAGTCACAGGCGATCAAGTAGATAAGCTAAGCGATAATGAGCTTCAGGGACTGGTAGAAACTACACCTGTCTTTGCCCGCCTTTCGCCTTCGCAGAAAGAAAGAATAATCCATCTGCTCCACGCAAACAAACACATTGTGGGCTACATAGGAGATGGGATAAACGATGCTCCGGCACTAAAGGCTTCAGACGTGGGTATTTCCGTGAACAATGCCGTTGACATTGCCAAAGAAACGGCGGATATAATTCTCCTTAAAAAAAGCCTTATGGTGCTCGGAGACGGTGTTATAGAAGGTAGAAAAACCTTTGGAAACATAGTTAAGTACATTAAGATGGGCTCGAGTTCAAACTTTGGCAATATGTTTAGTATGACTGGAGCAAGCCTATTTTTGCCATTTTTACCCATGCTGCCTATACAGATACTTTTGAATAATTTTCTTTACGACTTATCCCAAATAGCCATACCTACGGATGAAGTTGATAGAGAATATCTTATGAAGCCCAGACCCTGGAATATCGAATCCATCAAAAAATTTATGATTATTATTGGTCCCATAAGCTCGATATTTGACTTTCTAACCTTTGGAGTATTGCTGCTTATCCATGCCTCTCAAGATCTATTCCATACAGGGTGGTTTTTAGAATCCCTCTACACGCAGACCCTTGTAATACACGTTATACGCACGGGGAAAATCCCTTTTGTTGAAAGCAAACCAAGCAAATTCTTAATCCTAACGTCGCTTCTAATAATAACAGCAGGGTTACTAATACCGTTTTCTCCGTTGGCCAAAGGGTTTGGTTTTGTGCGGCCTCCGCTGTTTTACTTCACCATTCTTTTTGGAATCATAGCCGTTTACCTATTTACTGTGCAGATAGTAAAGAGCTGGTTTGTTAAAAAATATGGGTATCAATAAAGAAGAGAACATTTAATAGAAAAATCCATTTCACCTGATAAACTTTTAAAAAGGACTGCTGAGGAAAATGAAGTATGACCGAGGTTCTACTTGTGATCAATGCCGGTTCGTCAAGCATTAAGTTTTCAGTCTTCGCTATCGAGAACGGAAAGGAATCCTTTACTCTAGTGTACCATGGAGAGATTGACGGAATCGGCACCGAGCCACACTTTTTTGTGAGTGATAATACTGGCAAACGTTTGGCAGACGAGCGTTTAAACGCCAAAACCGCCGACACCCTCAACCATGAAGACGCAATTGCCATTTTGCTGAATTGGATTGAAAGTCATGTTGCCGGATTAAAGATTGTTGCGGCGGGTCACCGCGTCGTTCATGGCGGAGTGCTTTTTTCTAAACCCGTGTTAATTGATTCCGCGGTGATTGGTCAGTTGGAAAAGCTCGCTCCATTAGCTCTATTACACCAACCTCACAATCTCGCCGCAATTAAAGCGCTGATCAATATTAAGCCTGACCTACCCCAAGTCGCCTGCTTTGATACCGCATTCCATTATACCCAACCAGATATCGCCAGGGCATTTGCTCTTCCAAGAAACATCTCGGATGCAGGTGTGAGGCGCTACGGCTTTCATGGGCTTTCCTATGAGTACATCGCCCACGTTCTTCCAAACTTTGTGGGCGGTATGGCTGACGGTCGCGTTGTGGTTGCCCATCTTGGCAATGGAGCCAGTATGTGCGCTATGCAAGGTCGCAAGAGCGTTGCTACAACGATGAGTTTTACAGTTCTCGATGGACTGCCGATGGGAACGCGTTGTGGGGTTCTTGATCCCGGTGTTGTTCTCTACTTAATAGGTGAACAGGGCATGAATGTCGCTGAAGTGACGGATTTGCTCTACCACAAGTCGGGGCTTCTCGGCGTGTCAGGCATCGGCAATGATATGCGCGAACTGTTAGAAAGCGATAACCCCCACGCCGCCGAAGCGGTTGACCTGTTTGTTTATCGGATTGGTCGTGAACTAGGCTCTCTTGCCGCCGCTCTGGGCGGGCTTGATATTCTTGTTTTTACCGCAGGCATTGGTGAGAATGCCACTACCATCAGAGCCAGAGTCTGTGAAGACGCAAAGTGGCTCGGAGTTCGGCTTAACGAGGCCGCTAACCTAAGAGGCGGACCAAGAATCAGCCGAGATGGCAGTGCCGTATCGGTCTGGGTAATCCCGACTGATGAAGAGTTGATGATTGCAAGACACGCCCATAACGTAGTAGTTGGCTATTGTCCGATTCTCTGACATCTTACACCCTTCTAATTTGGATAAGTCTAATAATTACAACGTATTCTAAACGGCACACGAATTGCGATAATAAAACGGTAGAACTAAAAGACAAAGGGAGAACAAAGCCACGAAAAAGCTGAGTATCTTAGCCACAGTGATTGGCATTCTCGGCTTAATTCTTTCGGCCGAGTCATTTGCTCAACCCGGAATGAAAGGCGGAGGGTGGGGACCAAAGAGCAAATATAACAGGATGTATGACCCCAAAACTGTTGAGACCCTGAGTGGAGAGGTAGTCAGTGTTGACAAGATTACACAAGCGAAAGGGATGTCTTACGGCGTGCATTTGACATTAAAGACGGATAAGGAAACTATCTCCGTTCATCTTGGGCCTGGGTGGTACATTGAAAAACAAGAGGTCAAGATTAAACCAGGAGATAAAGTTGAAGTAAAAGGTTCAAGAATCACCTATGAAGGAAAACCGGCTATTATTGCCGCGGAGGTGAAAAAAGGCGATGAGGCACTCAAGCTTCGAGATGAAAACGGTTTCCCCGTTTGGGCCGGCGGAAGACGCTGATAAAAAAGAGAGCAAGAATATGCAAGGAGGAGCTTATTAAAGCGGAAGCAAAAAAGGTGGTTAAAGTAAAATGGAAATAAGAAAGCTAAGTAATTACTCTTTTGGTGGGGAAACCCAACTTAGTTTTGATGAAGCTACAAAAAAAGTGATCGAATCTCTAAAGGAGCAGGGCTTTGGTGTTCTTACAGAGATTGACGCAAAGAAGGTGCTTAAGGAAAAGCTGGGGTTAGAGAGGAAACCCTACAAGATTCTCGGCGCTTGCAACCCTCACTTCGCCCATAAAGCAATTGATATGGAACCCGAAATTGGAACTCTTCTTCCATGCAACGTTTTGGTTTATGAAAGAGAGGATGGAAGGGTGGTAGTAACTGCAATGGACCCGGAAGCCGCTTTAAAACTCGTTGGCAATCCAAGCGTAGAAGAAATCGCAAAAGAGGTAAGAAAGAGAATAGAGAGAGCCTTGGAAAAGGTTTAGAGAAAGAGATGTAAGCAAGATGAGTATCGAGATTGGAGCGAGTATTTCAAATACCAAGTTATAACAAGTATAAGGAGGTAAATAGAAAGTGACTGTAGAAAGGGCACTTAGATTAATTGCCGGAACATTTGTGTTGCTAAGCCTAATTTTGGCGGTTTTCCATAGCCATTACTGGTTGCTTTTTACCGCGTTTGTTGGACTAAATTTGCTACAGTCGGCTTTTAGCAACTGGTGTCCAATGATGTGGGTACTTAAAAAGTCAGGGGTAAGGCCGTGCTTAACGCAAGACGAATTGCCATTGGTAGAAAAGCAAAAACCTGCTAGTCCTTAGAACCAGCCATAAAAAGCAGGGGTGCTATGAATAATTCTGCTACCTCGAATCAAGCGTGTTCTGTTTTAGAATTTGATACTCGGAGGGATTGAAGATGGCTCAAAGGGAAAGGCTAGTGGTTATAGGAGGAAATGCAGCAGGACTAAGTGCGGCAAGCCACGTAAAAAGAAGAAGGCCGGATGTAGAAGCCTTGATTTTTGAGAAATCCCCTCATGCCTCATACGGCTCATGTGGTCTACCCTATTACATAGAGGGCCTTGTTAAAGACCCCATGGAACTCATAGCCGTACCAATTGATGTGCTAAGAGAAAAAAGAGGACTCGATGTAAGGGTACTGCACGAAGTCACTGGCGTAAATATTGAAAAAAAAGAAGTTAGAGTAAAAGACCTCAATGAGAATAAAGAGTTTGAGGTTTCTTATGACTGGCTTGTAATCTCTACAGGGGCCTCTCCCATAAAACCTCCCTTCCCCGGCATTGACATCAACGGCGTATTTACTCTTAGGACCCTTGAAGATGGAATAAGAATTGAACGTTTCGTAAAGGAAGAATCCCCTAAAAGAGTCGCTGTTATCGGAGGAGGCTATATAGGAATGGAAGTAGCTGAGGCTTTCTCAGTTCAAGGGTTCGAGGTTACAGTAATTGAAAAGCTGCCAAGAGTTTTGCCAAACTTTGATGTGGAGTTTTCAAAAAGGGTTCAAGAAAAATTGAAAGAAAAAGGTGTAAGGCTTATTCTCGGCAGTGGAGTCAAGGCTATAGAAGGAGATAGAATTGTAAAAAGGGTCATAACCGAGAATGAAACCGTTGAAACCGATTTGGTCCTTCTGGGGGTAGGAATAAAACCTCAGGTAACCATTGCAAAGGAATCCGGGATAGAGATTGGGGAAACCGGGGCTATAAAAGTCAATGAGAGAGCAGAAACAAATATCCGGGGGGCTTACGCGTGCGGAGACTGTGCCGAGGCTCATCATAGAATCTTAGAGAGAAACGTCTGGATTCCTCTAGGAGATACGGCTAATAAACAGGGGAGAGTAGCCGGGGCAAATATAGTTGGAGAAGAAATTTCCTTTCCGGGAATAATAGGTAGTGCGGCTACAAAGGTGTTCGAGCTTGAACTTGCGCGCACGGGACTGGGAGAAGAAGAGGCAAAAAGAGAGGGATTTGATATAACCGCGACTCTAATTGAATCTTCTACACGCGCCCATTACTATCCCAATCGGAAACCCATAATGATAAAGCTTATATCAGAAAAGAACACGCAAAAACTACTCGGAGCACAGGCGATAGGAGGAGAAGGAGTTGCAAAGAGGATAGATGTTCTGGCTACAGCAATCTGGGCCGGGATGACATTGGATGAAATAGCGTGGCTTGACCTGACCTATGTGCCTCCGGTTGCCCCCGTGTGGGATCCCGTACTTGTTGCGGCTCAGGTTGGGATGAGAAGGGCTTAGTCCTTGGTTTCTTAGCTTTTAGCTCTTATTTCAACCATATTAAAAGAGCCAATATGGAATCTAGGGAGAATTAACAGAGGCACAAGAGAAATGCTCAAGTGGTCGTCATATATAATTTTATTTGTATCTCTTCTTACAGTAAAAAGCCTAGGGGATGAAAGGCAGTTATCCCTTAAGGATACTATACAAATTGCCCTGGAGAATAATCATGAGATAAGGGCTTTCAAAAACTCACTTTATGCACAGAATGATGAGATAGGAATTGCAAGGAGTGTGCTTCTGCCAAAGATAAGCCTTGAAGAAGGATTCGTACGTACCGATAATCCCACGAATGTATTCTCCATTAAGCTCAACCAAGAACGGTTTTCCCAGTCGGACTTTCAAATCTCGTCATTAAATAACCCCAGCCCAATAAACAATTTTCAAACATTTCTATCATTTGAACAGCCCATCTTTGCAATGAAGGCTAATATTGGGCTAAAGATGGCAAAAAATGAATTCCTAGCAAAGAACGAGGAGTTTATAAGAAAAAAAGAAGAGATAGTTTTTAAGGT
>JBLNAE010000019.1:0-10680 GCA_050259195.1 Ignavibacteriales bacterium | reverse complement strand
CTTCTGTTTATGTACTGTTGCTTCTAGTGCCTGTGTTGTTTCATTGATTGTTGGTATTGATCTACGCATGATATGCTAAATAATACTATAAATGCACTATTAGTTAACATAATTGATATTAAATGATCTAATACGGGAGTTATTTGTTATTTTATAAAACTACCAGACATGCGTAACACAAGGAGTATACTAAGAGTAGATATGAGGATTACTACAGACGAATACGACAGAAAATGTCATGAACTTAAGAACAGGCAATATCAACTCAATGAGCAAATAAAAAGTTACCTAAGAGCCGATGAAAACTTTAAAATTAAGGTAAAAATACACTCCTTTCCGTAGCATCAAAGGCTTACGACCTATTTATAAGTTCGAATATTGAGCAAAAAAAAGGAAGCTCATTAGCTATGTGTCTTCGAACTTGGAATTAAAAGGCCTAATACTTCAATATTCTTTGAAAAAACATTCGATTTAATGGTAAATTGCTCAACTTATCAGGAATGGCTGAGGCGAAGCAATATATTTTATTTTTCCTGATGTGCTAAACTTGTGTGTACTATATTCACTCTCACCCGCATCACAGAGAAATAATGGCTAAACCCGTAAGGAAATATCAAAAGACGTTCGAAGAACTTGAGCAGGTGGCTTCTAAGTTTTGGCCATCCGAACTCTCGGAGATGGAAGCCAAAGTGAGCATCATTCCGTTACTGCTCAAAACGCAAGACCAGTTTATCAGTATTATCAGTATTGAGACTCCTGAGCTCGACAGTCTTTTTGATATAGTCAAAGCGTCCAGCCTATCACCCAATCTCTTCCTGAAACACCTTGTTATTCTTGCAGACTACGGCGGTGAATTACTATAAATGAATACGACAAGAAAGCGTATCAACTTAAACAAAGGCAACTAGAATTAGATAGGCTTCTTCAAGAGCATACTAAGGCTGATGAACAGTTCTCAATTACCCTAAATTATTTGCTAGATTTAGTTTCTAGAGCCTATGAACTATTTGAAAGTTCGAAAGTTGAGCAGAAACGGCAACTTATCAATTTTGTACTTTCGAACCTGCAATTAAAGGGTAAAAAGCTAATATTTACAATAAGAAAGCCGTTTGACCTCTTTATTAACTCAAAAAGCCGTTCTGAATGGCTGGGGGACTAGGATTCGAACCTAGATTAATGGGTCCAGAGCCCATCGTCCTGCCATTAGACGATCCCCCAGCACGGATTATCTTTAATATTAATATTATTCCTCTGAGAGTCAAATCCTCTTCTTCCCTAAATTGAATGTATTTGATAGAATGATTTTAGATAAGACTAATATTGAGGGAGGTGACAGTAATATGCCCGCTATAGTTATAACTGTGAAGGCCAGAACGAAAGATGAACTCAAAAAAAGGGCTGCGGAGAAAATCAAAGAGGCCGCAAAGAGGGGATTTCAGTATGTGAAACAGGGTTATAATGATAATAGGGTAAGGAAGATAAAGGACGGTTATGAAATCGAGTTGTGGGTACATTATTAGGAGTTACAAACACCATTTTGTGTTTGTCCTAGAATAGATTTAAAATTCTGTAGATGGCAAAAGTAAATTTAGAGACATTTAAGAATCAGTACCGGGGCAGAGAATACGAGATTGAAATAATCTGCCCTGAGTTTACGTGTTTGTGTCCGAGAACAGGACAGCCCGATTTTGCCTTAATAAAAATTAAATACGTGCCCGACGAACTCTGTATAGAACTAAAGTCTCTCAAGCTCTATATGTTCTCATATCGAGACTCAGGAGAATTTCACGAGCACGTGACTAATAAAATCCTTGATGACATAGTCGAGGCGTGCAGACCGATAAGGGCGGAAGTAATAGGGGATTTCAACGTAAGAGGTGGTATTAAGACGGTTGTGAAAGCAATTTATCCTGATAAAAAGTAAAGAAATGATATTAGCTGCGAGATGTGGGAAACGTAGTTTTTCAATCATTAAACAAGCGATAGGTAATGGGATGGGTTGAACTCTTATTGACCTATTGATTTATTTTATTTTGGGAATTAAGTTTTCTGAGGGAATTGATTCTAAAAGCTCAGATAATTATTACTGCTATTCTTATCGCTATCATTATCTGTGTCGCAGCGGCTGCGCCATACATATCTCCTTATGAGTTTGATGAAACGGATTTTGGAAATACACTGAGCTCTCCAACCAAAAAACACCCGATGGGGACCGATGAAGAAGGGAGAGATATTCTCAGCAGGGTCATATACGGAGCGAGGGTTTCAATAGCGGTTGCTCTTGGAACTGCGCTTATGGCGTTTTTCATCGGAACCGCTTACGGGGCTGTTTCAGGATACTTTGGAGGGAAAGCGGACGAGTTGATGATGAGAGTAGTTGATGTTTTTTATTCTCTTCCTGACCTGCTTCTCATTGTCCTTATAACCCTGATTGTCGGAAAAGGGGTCGAAGGTATAGTGATTTCCCTTGGACTTACCGCATGGATGCGCGTTGCAAGGGTTGTAAGAGGAAGCGTGATGCAGGTAAAAACCTTGGCTTTTATCGAATCGGCAAAAAGTCTCGGAGCTTCGCCTTTTAGGGTTTTTACGTTCCATCTTTTTCCAAACATTCTGAGCCCTCTCATCGTGACCCTTACCTTTTCGATTCCTTATGCCATATTGGCTGAATCTACTCTGAGTTTTCTTGGGCTTGGAATATCGCCGCCTCAAGCAAGCTGGGGAACTCTTGCAAGCACGGGCTGGCAGGGGATGAGGACATTTCCTCATCTTATAGCCTTTCCCAGCATTGCTATATTTGTCACTGCGATCTCGTTTAATCTCTTTGGGGAAGGGCTTAGAGATATTCTTGATCCGAAAAGAGGGGGAAGGTAAAAATGGAATATAGAAGAATTATGGATTTGAAAAACTTATTTATTGTTCTTGGAATTCTAGCTTCTATTTTTATTTTTAACTCATCGGCTCTCTCTGAGATAGATTGCCAAAGTCTCCTTAATGAGTCCGTTGGGAAAACTCCCAATGGAACGCCGTTATCCGAAGACGCGCGATCCGGCGTTCGGGAAATTCCCAAGGAAAGGTATAGAAAGGGATATTGCTACATAAAGCTTGAGAAGTTCAACGAAGGACTCGCTCTACTAAACGGACTCGAAAATGAACTCAATCTGATACCAGACTATGTTCTTTACTATCGCGCGGTCGCGGAAAAGGGTTTAGGAAACACGATAAACGCGGCGCGGGATTTCTATAAGATTCTAGCCAACTATCCGGAGAGCGCACTGAGGAAAAGGGCACTTCTTGGCCTTGGCGGTATCTACTATGATTCGGGAGATTATGGAAGGGCGGAAAAGACTTTCAGGATAGTTTATGATGAAGAGAACCAATCTTGGAATCGCGCATTCGCCCTGTACAAAATCGCAGGGTCTTTAGAAGGAGAGAAGAAGTACATAGAAGCTCTGGACGCATACAAAGAACTCTGGCTGGAGTTTCCCGAATCTGAATTTGCAGATGCCGCTATTAGAAAGGATTTTGAAATCAGCGAAAAGGAGGCTGTTCCACTTGAAATTCAGGACTCTGACTATATAGAAAGAGCCAATAGGCTTTTTAAACTCTCAAAATGGAGGGCCGCTCTTGAGAATTTTGATAAGGTCTCGGAAAAGACTGATGACATTAAACTCAAAATAGCCATATCAAAGTATCGCTTGGGTTTGCTGGATGAGGCCTCAAGCATTTTGGCCCAAATTAACAGCCCGGAATCGCTTTACTGGATGTCGAAGATCAGCGTTAAGTGGGGGCGCGATGAAGAGGGTGCAGAGACTCTCTCTGAAATTCCTCTATTCTACCCGCAAAGCCAGATGGCTCCTCAGGCGCTCTACGACGCCGCAAAGCTCTACCAGGTCAACTCGAATTTTGATAAAGCCCTAGGGTTTTACGATTTGCTCGTCAGGAATTATCCAAAAAGCGAATTCGCTCAAGATGCTGTCTGGAACGTTGGATGGATTCACTATAGGAATAAAGAGTACACCGAGGCGCGGGTGACATTCTCTTCTATTAATACTCCCCAAGCTCTATACTGGAAGGCCAGAACACTTGAAAAAGAGGGAAAAGAGCGGGAGGCGCTGTCCATTTATGAGAGCGTGGCCCACGCGTCTCCCCGGTCTTACTATTCTTATCTGGCGGAGAAAAGGGCGGGTTCTATTCAGAGTCCGAGTGCTTCTATCGAGCTTTCCGCCGCCAAAGATGATTTTATCAAAGTGAACCCGGGAATGGATAAGGCTGAGTTTTTGATTGAACTCGGCATATTTGACGATGCTATTCTGGAAATAAAGGAGATGGAGAAGAAGGCAAAAACCCGGGAGGAACTGCTCTATGTAAGCGAACTCTACAGTAAGGCGAATGATTTTTACAGTTCAATAAAGATAGCGGATAAACTCAACGCTTCTCAGGCTATAAAACTATCTTACCCGATGTATCTCGACGGGCTTGTAAAGGAATTTTCGGCGAAATATGGTGTGGATGAATTTTTAGTCTACTCTATAATCCGCGAAGAGAGCAGGTTCCAGAAAGATGCGGTTTCTATTTCCGGGGCTATCGGTCTTATGCAGCTTATTCCGAGCACAGGAAAGGGCACAGCGGAAAAAGTGGGAATAAATGGGTATAGAACCGATATGCTCTATATTCCAAATATCAATGTTCAACTGGGAACAGCTTACTTTAAAAAGGTATTAGAAGAGTTTGATGGAAATGTTGTGTTCGCCATTGCGAGTTATAACGGCGGCCCAAACAATGTAGCGAGATGGGCTGCAAGACTAGGGAATTTAGACCCGGATGAATTTGTCGAAGAGATTCCTTATGCTGAAACGAGAAATTACGTGAAAAAAGTTTTAAAAAGTTATGGCACCTACAAGGCCATATACAATAGCCGAGGGCGTTAGTATGTGCCCTGCAAGCTAGCACAAAAACAATTTCCATTTAGCCACATGAGATTTCGTATTAGCCGCTTGTAGTGATGGATATTATTTGAGACCTGACACCCAATCTGTCACCAACACACAATTCAATTTAGGTTGTTCATCTAAAAGTAAAAGGGTAAGTTTATTACTGGAAATGAGAGCTATTCTATTTGCGATTTTATTGCTAATGTTTGTGGTCTCTCCTTCACCGTCCGATGAGGATGTTCCGGCCAAAATAAGAGCGCTTGAGACTGAACTGTCGCGTATTCAGGGAGAATCTGCTGATATTCCGGCTGAAGAAATTAATAAAGCTTCGAATTGGATTGAGGATGCGAAAAGCTCTTTTAGCTCTGGAGATTCGGAGCGTTCAAATCTCATTCTACAAAAAGCTTCTTATCAGATTGAATTTCTAAATGCTCTTGCCAAAGAATTTAAGAGCAAAAAAGAGATTGATGAGATGAAGGAATCTCTTCAAAAAATCAGAAACCAGACAGAGGAAATAAAGGCTACGGGTGCACAGATTATCGAAGAAATTAATAAACTAGAGCAGAAGTGATATGAATTGGATGAGAATACCCATTTGTCATGCTGGATGAGGTAGAGCATATAGGAAGCGAAGCGTTGATTTGATATGAGAAGAGGTTTAGTAATCGTCATTCTTCTGTTTACCCTAGCCTGTGCCTCAAGGGTAGCTTCTCCGACTGGAGAGATATCAGAGGCATACGCTCTTTTGGAAGATGCAAAAGTCCAAGGAGGCGAAACGTATGCCCCTCACATAATGAAAGATGCGAGGTCCTTCTATGAGCGGGCGGAAAAAGAATTCAGGGAGGGGAATCGTGAAAGAGCCGAGGAATTTCAATTAATTTCCGAAATCAGAGCAAAGACCGCGATATCTATATCGAAAAGAAAACTCTACGAAAATGAGATTGAAAGATTGCAATCTGAAATAATTGAGGCGAGTTCTATAAAGAAGACGAATGAAGATGAGTTAAGGAAAAATAGCTCAAAGCTTGAGCAGATTAGGGATAGAATCTCCATATCTCAAGAGAGAATGCGCTCAAATGCGCTTGATGCGCTCGAAAAAGCCGGGGAAAAAATAAAAGCCGCCGAAGACGTATCGGCTGGGGACTTCGACCCGCAAACGCTTCGTGATGCCCGCGAGGCCAATAAAGAAGCACAGGAGAGTTTAAATGCGGGAGAATATGAGAGAGCAACGGAGCTGGCGGAAAAAACCGCTGCCATTGCTGAAAGGGCTTACGAGAGTTCAAAGAAAAAATCTGACTTGAGAGATGAGATTTTGCAAAGGGTTTCTCAAATATACGGAGCTAAAGCGGAACCTGTAAAAGAGGGCATTCGAGTAACCCTTGATGGAGTCTTTGCTCCATCGGGTAACACAGTTCTCTTCGATGCCTATCCCTCTTTGGATGCGCTGGGAAGCGTCTTAACCAAATATCCGAACCTCCGCGTGACTATAGAAGCCTATACGAATGACATGAAGTCTGAAAAAGAGAACCTAAAATTATCGCAAGCCCAGGCAGAAGCCGTAAGGGGTTACCTGGTCTCTAAAGGGCTTCTCCCTGAGAGATTTAAAGCGGAGGGTTTGGGCGTTCCTAAGTCACAGGAACGGGATAAGATTAAGAATCGCCGCATCGAGTTTACTTTAGAACTTTTCGAGTCAAGCAACATTTAGTAGAAACACAACGTTGCGTTTCTACTCGGTGGGGCGAACACAAGGTTCTCTCTTAGTTTAATCTGGAATTTTTGCGATAATACAGCGGTATATATTTTGAAATGAACTACTAAGAAGAGGGGGGTGGGGTTGAAGCATCTTCGGAATAGATTTCTACGTCTCTTGACGCCACTCTTTTAGGATCTGATTTTGCGGAGATTGTAAAGAATGCTCTTTCAGATGGCTGGAGCGTGTTTTGCGGGTCTTCTCCAAGAACCGGCGTGGAAGTAGCTTCTATAATTTTTCCGTTGCTGTCTTTTAGAATCATAACAACATAGATTGACCTGACCGTTTTATCTGAGGAGTTGACCACAACGCCATTGAATTCGAGCTTGCCATTCTTATTTATGCTCTCAAGGATTGGTCCATCTAGGGTCACAGAACTGGTCTGGTTTGGGTCCCCACATGCCCAAAATAATGAAAAAGCTATTAATAGAAGTGAAATAAAAAATTTCCTCATTTCTTCCTTTTCTCTACAAGCTCGGAAATGGAAATTACTTTCTTGCTACTGCTATCCCCCTGTTTTTTAATCAGTTCTCCGCCACCTTCGTGGTCGCCAATTATATCGCCAAGGACCTTGTGCATAATCTTAAGAGCACCTATTGAATGCTCCTTTAGGTATCCCTTCTCAAATATAACCTCTTTTCTCTTTCTTAGAAGAAGATAAAAAATAAACGCCTGGTTGTTGAGAACCACCAATACAGCCGCATAGAAAAGGAAGTTGTCGGAGACCACCTTTTCCATTATGGCGTGTGTATCCGAGTCAATCTTAACGATCCCAAATGGCTCGGACTGACCCTGAAGGGCAAAGGGAACGGAAACAGAAATGACCCCATCATGATTTCCTACGGAGTATCCTTTTTTGGGGTAGAAATCATCTTTGAGATCATCGGGGGCCTTTGCGTTCTCTCTATCTCTTTTTAAAACGACGCTGAAAAACTTTGGCGCTATTTCAAATGTGTTAAAGAGCTTTTTTCTTCCGAGCCTCTCATCAAGGAATAAGAAGAACTCGTCGCTTGTCCCGTCTTTTCTGCGCGAGAAGAAGCTCCCTGCCTGCTCTCCTATGGTTTCGGCGATGGCTTTGGTTTTATTTACTATCTCTACCTTTGCTTTATCGAGTTGAAAAAGAAACACAAGTCCTACGAAAGCAAAGATACAAAGCTCTATTCCGAAAGCTGCGGCTATGATTCCTAATTTATTTTTCAAGCGCATTTCATAAACTCTTCGAGAATTTCCTGGACGCCCTCGTCCTGAAAGCGTCTAAGGAGCATGTAGACCATCCCTCCAAAATCACGCCTCGTATCTCCATCGAGGCTTCTATATAATTTTATAAGCGTTCTTTCCACCTCTGTAAGAACCTCAAAATCATCCTCTAAGATTCCTTCTCTTTCCATAAACCTTGCCAACCTTTCCTTCTTGGCAACGTTCCATAGTTCATCAATTGGTATATCTAGAATCTCGGCTATTTGCTGACTTCTCTCCAAAGACGGAGCATCAACCTTTCCCGTTTCAAGCTGATGTATAAACACGCTCGATACGTTAAGTGCCCGCGCGAGATCTTCTTGGGTTATGTTCCTCTGCCTCCTCTTATTCTTCAAGTAATCTCCAAATCTCATCTTTTAACCTCCAGGGAACGGGTTTTTTTCGGATGAACCATTTATTTTCATTTCATCCGGACAGACTATGGATACTTTAGACCTTGTGCTAAATTTTATACCAACTCTCTAAAATGGCAAGCGGTATTTTACAAAGTAGATTTTCAGTAGGGCTGATCATGAGTAACTAAATCCCAATTCTAGACAACATGTCAGCTATCTGCCCCATCAGGATTGTAATTCTAGAGTGAGAAACTCCAAACTGCTCTATAGCATTTTTAAGCCTCTCGTCGAACTGGTTATATGAATATGTTTGGTCGCGTTCTTCCTGTTCGAGTATATCTTGAATATCAGTCATTAGCTGCTGGAGGATTTGTCGCTCACTCTCATCAACAGAATTGATCTGTCTAAGTTCGCTGTGCAATTCCCGGAGTCTCTCATCTAGTTGTTGCTTGTCCATTATGCGTAATCCTTACAGCTCTTTTCATATTATATTTTAAAATATTTCCCTAAGCAATTAGTCAGGCAAAATTAAAAAACTGACCTATCGGGTTTGTGAGACCAATAATAGGAAACCCAACTTCATTGCCAGGTCGAGCAAACTCTGGTCAGTGCTTCTCTGGCCGGATACTTTTGTTGGCATTATCCGAGGATCATATACCTTCCAACTTGCTATAAGGACTTCCCATCTCATGTTTTTTCGTCTTCGTGTTCAAACTTAGTGGCTTGGGAACCTGCTTGCCCTGTGCTTTTCCCAACTTTTGTTTCCCATATTATCGTTCATAACTTATAACTTTAGTTAGCCTATGTAATTGCCCTTTTTGAGTTTTAATGGTTATAAAGGGTCAGCAATGCCTCTCTGTTTTTGTGAGTTAGTCTTGGTAAAAAATCAAAAGTACAAATCTCTGTTGATCCACATGCTGCTATATGAAATATCTAAGTTTGAATTGTGAAATACATAACATTAGGATCAAGTATAATTCGATGATTAGATAGACTGTCCAACTTTATAGCCTAACCAAATACCAGCTAATCCTCCAAGAAAAGAAAGAATAATAGCGGATAACGAAAACATGCCGACTCCCCATAACTCTGGAAGTAGACCGCCTATGATTGAACCAATAAATAATCCCATCCAAGTAAGTGATCGACCATTATATGATTAATAATACTGCCGTTTTCAATATAATAAAAGAAGAACGGCAATGACAATAGATTCTTAACACTCGCTTAACAAAAATTTAATTCCCGACTAAGAACAGCTTTTGGAACGAGGTGAAAAGCTCCACCTATTCCCCGCCCAGGACTTTATGGAGTGTTTCAGCTAAATCTTCTATGGTATATGGCTTAGAAACAACGCCTCTAAAGCCATAGTCCTTATACTCAGACATAACTGGATCATTAGAATACCCACTAGAGACTATTGCTCTGACATCCGGGTCTATATCTGTCAACCTCTTTATTGCCTCTTTTCCTCCCATCCCACCCGGAATAGTTAAATCCATTATGACTAAATCAAATGGTCTATTCTCTTCTCTAGCCCTTGTGTATATCTCTAGTGCTTCTACTCCATCCTTTGCATATTCCACCTCATATTCCATCCTCATCAGTGCCCTCCCCACTGATTTCCTTATAATTCCTTCATCGTCCATTATCAGCACTCTTCCTTTGGTTCCTCCTTCTACCTTTTCTTGTACTATTTTCTTCTCCTCTGCCCTCTTTTCCGATGCAGGTATATAGACATAAAACTTAGTACCTATTGCTATCTCTGATTCCACATCTATGAATCCATCGTGGTTCGTTATTATTGAGTATGTCGTCGCAAGCCCTAAACCGCTTCCTTTCTGCTTTGTCGTAAAATATGGATCAAATATCCTTGTAAGATGCTCTTTCGGTATTCCTATCCCTCGATCTTCCACCGTTATCCTGACGTACTTTCCTCCTTTAATATATGAGGATATGAAACCTGCATCTAAGTGGGTGTTATTTGCCCTAATCTCGATTACTCCGCCTTGAGGCATTGCCTGTTGAGCGTTGATTACGAGATTATTCATTGCCTGTGATATCTGACCCTGATCTGCCTCTACATCCCAGAGACCATCTTCGATGCTAAATTCACATCTCACGTTAGAGCCTCTTAGCGCAAATAAGGCAGAATCTTTTATGGTCTCTACAATTGAGCAGAGTTTCCTGACCGGCGCTCCTCCTCTTGAGAACGTAAAGAGTTGTTGTGTTAAGCCTCTTGCCTGAAAGCATATCCTCTCTGTTTCTGTAAGATTATTGTAGAGCTCGGTTCCTGTACGTGCATCCATCTTTGCTACTGATATTGTGGAGAGCATTGCAGTGAGCATGTTATTGAAATCATGGGCTATGCCTCCGGCAAGGACTCCTACCGATTCAAGCTTGCTAA
>JBLNAE010000018.1:0-28406 GCA_050259195.1 Ignavibacteriales bacterium | reverse complement strand
TTATGGTGAAATCAATTTGCGAGGAATTAGGCATTAAGATACCAAGCTTTTTCGGATATATGATATATTCGAGTTTGATTTTAATACCTGTATTTATACTGGTAACTACCGTGTTTTTCTTATGAATGGGAATTCTAAGCGGATTTCCTCTGGGGTATAGTAATTGTCTTTCCTACTTTCTTGTGAACTTCCAGCGTTGGAAAAGGGTCATTACCTGTAATCAATAACGCACTGCGCTTTCGTGTAAAGTAATTCCAAGCCCATTGAAAAAGAACCAGAATTTTATTATCAAATTCAACTAGATAACTGATATGCACAAAAACCCATATTAGCCAGGCTATGAACCCATCAAATCTGAGCCTTCCTAAATCCGCTACCGCTTTATTTCTTCCAATCACTGCAAGGCTGCCCTTGTTATTATAGTGGAAGTGCGGCGGGGTTTTACCTTTAAGCCGCCCTTTGATAACATTTGCCACATACGGCCCTTCCTGCATGGCTACAGACGCCACACCGGGGAGTGGTGTTCCATCTCCATGTGAATAACTGGCCAAATCACCAACCACAAATATATTTGGATAGTTCGGTAGCGTAAAATCAGATTGAACTATTACGCGCCCGGCACGGTCTAGTTTGGCTCCCGTCTCCTTGGCCAGCATCTGTCCTAGAGAGGACGCTTTTACTCCTGCCGCCCAGAGTATTGTTTGGGCTTTGATCTGTTCTATATGATTGCCGCTCTGTGTTGTCACAATGCCATTTTTTATGTCGGTTACCATTGTTTGAGTTTGCACATTAACATTCAGTCGAGAAAGGGCCTCCCGGGCTTTGGCGGATAGGTCCGGCGGATATGTTGGCAATAGGCGGTCAAGTCCTTCTATCAATGTAATTTCCGACTCTGATGTATTTATATTTCGGAAATCGTCCTTTAGAGTGGTACATGCGAGTTCCCCCAATGCGCCCGCCAGCTCTACCCCGGTAGGACCGCCTCCAACTACAACGAACCTCATCCAGGCGCGGCGCATCTCGGGGTCTGTCTCTCGCTCTGCTGCCTCAAATGCAAGAAAAATGCGGCGGCGTATCTCAAGCGCGTCTTCAACCGTTTTTAGTCCGGGAGCCTTTTGTGCCCAATCATCATGGCCGAAGTAATGATGGCTTGCGCCTGTAGCCACGATCAATGTGTCGTAGGTGAGTTCTCCGTCGCGGAGAATAACCTTTTGCCCATTCGGATCAATATCAATTACCTCTGCCGTCATCACCCAGATGTTTTTATACCTATTTAATACGGCGCGGATTGGAGATGCGACATCGCCAGGTGATAGTCCGCCTGTAGCCACTTGATAGAGGAGCGGCTGAAATAGATGGAAGTTTCGTTTATCTATAAGCGTCACCTGTACAGGAGAATTTCCCAGTATCTTTGCGGCATAAAGTCCTGCAAAGCCGCCGCCAATAATTATCACATGATGTATATAACTGTTTTTTCTATCTACCATGATCTGATTCATCTACATTTGTATTAGTTAATCACACGAATAGTGTGTCATCAACAAAAACTTTCGGAACATGCAGTCGCAGAGAACACGGAGAAAAATACTACCCATTAAGTATGTCACCCCTCTTTGGAAATAATTTTTTTCTGTAAAATCCCTGTTCATTTGTGGCTAATCATCGTTATTCGTTGCAAGAATTGCCCGTAGCACTTCGGCAATACTCCAGGCTTGGGCAACACATCCCCTTGGGGTATACGGAGGCTCGGCATCAAAAATCTCACTTATAGCTCCAATGCAAGCATCCCTGAGATGCTCTTCAAGCCCTTGGAGAAACGTGCGTGCATTCTTTTTATCCGGATATACCCTCCGCCACGCATCCAGAAAGTTTCCGATTAACCAGGGCCAAACCGTTCCCTGATGATATGCGGCGTCTCTGTGTCGCCTGTCTCCATAATAGCGCGGGCGATAGTCCTTACTTTCAGGAGCAAGGCTCCTTAACCCTACTGGAGTCAGAAGGTTCTTGACAACGGCATCGAGCACAGGACCCCAGAATTTTTCAATCAAAATGGGGAATCGCAGAGACATAGAAAAGATCTGATTTGGCCTTAGACTCGGATCATCTCCATTCTCTCCATCAATCACGTCGAAAAGATACCGGCCGCGTCCGAACCAGAAGCGGTTATTAAAAGAACCATGGGCGTGTCTGGCCAGAGATAAAAACTCCTCTGAGGATTCCCCTAAATCTTCGGCCCACACGGCCATAAGTCTCAGCGCGTTATACCAGAGGGCCTGAATCTCAACCGGCTTGCCTCGCCGCGGAGTGACAACCCAGTCGCCGACCTTTGCGTCCATCCACGTAAGTTGAAACCCATCGGCTCCTGCCTTGATAAGCCCATCCTTGTCCATGCCGATTCCGAAATCGGTTCCTCTGACGTGGTGCTCTATGATGGATTTCAGCACTGGGTAGAGCATCTTTAATGTCTCTATATCACCCGTCATTTGGTAGTAGCGGTCAATAGCATGAAAGTACCAGAACGTCGCATCCACGGTATTGTAGATCGCGGTTCTTTCCCCTTCAGGAAAGTGGTTGGGGAGGAGTCCATCTTTCACATAATGTGAAAATGTGCGCAAGATCTCTTTTGCCTCTTGATGACGGCCTGTGCAGAGGGCCAGCCCTTCAAGGCTTATCATTGTATCTCGACCCCAATCTGTAAACCAGTGATAGCCGGCCACAATTGTGCGCGCCTCGTTGCCCGAAGCGTGTGCCAGAACCCTTTCCTCGGGTCTAGTTCCGGGGAATATAACGAACTGCTCGGCGGCAATAACCAGTTGTGCTGCGGTTCCAGTTTGGGCCGATTTAGGTGCTCTATCCAGTAAACTTTGGAGGCGCTGCCTTTCAGCCTCTAAAATCGAATCAGGTGCCGGATAAAGAGTGTCCCATGATTCGGTACTCCCAACCAGTGCAATGGATTTCTCAGGCGTAATTTCAACCGTAAAATAACCCGGACTAAAAAGATTATCTACGTGGTCGTAACCCCGCTCCTGTTCCACACGGTAGAGGACGTTCTTACTTATCTTTCTCTCAGCTACAAAGACCCCGTGATACGGCCTCATGCAGAGTTTTAGGACGGGTCCTCCCTTTGAGGGATGCACCTCGTACTGGTCTTCTTTAATAGTAACCGTAAACGGCCATTTCGTGGGGTCTTCAAGGGGCAACGGTTCATCATGACCTCGAAAAGAGATATGTGGACGGAGGTTGAGGCGAGTCGGCCCGCCGCTAACCAGCCTGTAGACAACATACACTGTATTCTGTCCGTGAGGCATAATGATCCTCTTCTCTAATATGTGGCTGTCAATCTCAAATACCCAAACCGGGGTCTGCCACTCGCGCCGAAATTCTTTTAGGAGTAGATGTCCCTCTCCTTCTATTTCGCCATCCTTAAACTCAGCGCCTCCAAGGCGCACCGTTCGATTTTCAAAAGGTTCCCTAACTATCCTCCCTCTTAAATCACTACCATATCCCCATTGAATCTCATCATCAAGCTGAGGAATCATTACTATTCGTCCTAGTGGTGCGGGAAGGTTAGGTGTAAACGGTCCGTGATAGCGTCGGGTGGGGACGCCAAGCAATGTCCCGGAGGCATATCCGCCGAGTCCGTTTGTAACCAGCCACTCGCGTGAGAGCAAGAAGTTCGGGTCGTTATCGGGTTTCCAGGGAAATACAAGAACCGGCTCAGTCATTTTTCTTCTCCTTAATTAGGATTTTAAATTTAGCCACGAATTTGCGCGAACTGTTTTAAGAAGAGAAAAGCACGGCACTCTCTCCGGGCAATCTCCAACCCCTTTTGCTGCAGGGGTTGGTAATTCCCGGGCCGCCGTAGCGCGGGTCATCACTTGACCAGACAAGTTGCCATGAGCCGCCGCTAACCGGCGCAAGGAGCGGCTCGGGGGCGGGTTTATACTCAAATTGAGTTCCGAGATTAATAACCAGAAGACGATCATCTCCATTTTCACCAAAGAATCGAATGACAAGTGCATTTAGACCTATGACGGCGCCGTCGACATGATCGCGCCTCTGGGCTGAGATAACCGAGTCCTCACGGCGCAGACGCAGCAGGTCCTTGTGGAAGAGATAAATTCCCGTGTGGGATTCCCTCTCAGAAAGATTGAGCTTTGAGCGTTCGAATGTTGATAAAGCGCAAGGGTCTGGAATGCGACCCTGAGCGTTCGGCGATCCGTAACTCGGAAACTGCTCGAGGAATTCTTTGCGTCCCTTATGAATACTTCCCGCTAATACCTCATCGCAATGGTCTGCGAAGAAAAGGAATGGACTTGAAGCGCCGAACTCTTGGCCCATAAAGAGCATCGGTGTCTCAGGAGCAAGGAGCATCAGGGCTGTGATTGCACGGTATCGAGATGGACTCGTCAGGGTGTGAATCCGCTCCCCATACAGGCTATTTGCTACCTGATCGTGATTTTGAGTGTAGAATACGAAGGCGCTTCCACGTTCCCATGTCACAGGTGTACCCCTCGGCTTCTCCTGCCATTTATAGCGCTGTCCTTGATAGAGGAATCCCCGTTTTATAGATGAAATAAATTCCTGCGGCTCGCCGCGGTAATCCGTATAATAAGCCTCGCGTCGGCCTGTCAGAGCAACCATAGCCGAGTGGTGAAAGTCATCATCCCAGAGTGCATCGAGGCCATATCCTCCTTTTTCAACTGGAGCGAGACATGTAATGTTCTGTGGTTCATTCTCCCCTATAAGCACGATCTTTCTATTTCCGGCTACTTCTCGCGTCCTTTGTGATATCTCTGCTAATATATGAAATGGGCCTGAGTCGTATATATCCTGTGTTGCATCGAGACGCAGCCCGTCCATGTGGAACTCGGCAATCCAGTAGCAGGCGTTGCTTATGAAAAACTCCCGAACCTCTTTCGACTCTGGTCCATCAAAATTGAGCGGCTCTCCCCAGTCAGTTTCGTATCTATTTGTAAAGTAGTTGTTGCTGTACTCTTTGAGGTAGTTGCCATCAGGCCCAAGATGGTTATATACAACGTCGAGTATAACTCCGATGCCACATCTATGTGCTGCGTTAATGAATCGCTTCATTGCTTCGGCGTCGCCATACACATGAGCGGGGGCATATATATCTACGCCGTCATATCCCCAGTTCCATCTGCCTGGAAACTCAGCCACCGGCATCACTTCAACAAGCGTTATTCCAAGGTGCTTGAGTTCGTCTAGCTCTCGCGCCGCCGCATCGAATGTTCCCTCGCGCGTGAATGTGCCAATGTGTAGCTCATAAATTACCTGCCCGGATATATCCACCCCACGCCAATTTGAATCGCTCCATCTGTACGCCCATGGATCAATTACCATTGAAGGCCCGTGCGGTCCCTCCGGCTGAAATCTGGAGCAGGGGTCGGGGTATTTTTCATCCTCATCCAATCTGTATTTGTATAGAGACCCAGCCTCTAGATTTGACACGACTACAGAGAAATAGCCATTTCCGTCGGAATGGAGCGGAATGATTGCCTCATTTCTATTCTCAATTACGACATCAACGCTCTTACGCTTGGGCGCCCATACACGGAATCTTACTCCATCAGAGAGCACCTCTGCTCCTAAACCCAGACGCCAGATGATCTGATCTCTGGCAGCCGTGTTACTTTTTGACTGCTCTCTCCTTCTTCGATTCTGGTTCATCTAGATACTCCCTTTTAATTTTAATAGCAATATCCATACCACGCCGGTTTAGCATCCTTAATTTTAGCTTTTACAAGAATTTGAAAAAACTTAAGGGTGGCGAGAACGTTTCTGGCTGTGCGTCAATACACTACATGGTTGTGTAATTTTACACAAAAAAGTATGAGAGAACCGCTCTAACACGCTTCTGCCAATTGGAATTTACCTAGTCCCTGCTGTTTGACTGAGTATTTCTCTCTTGTTCCCGTTCCTCTTCTTCTTCCTCAATTGTCTCAACGACGTTCTGGATTTTGTTATTGTGTCTCTCGCGCAGTCTTTCAAATTCATTTTGAAGTTGCGCCAGCTCTTCATCCGAGAGATTTTCCAGGTCAACTAGACCGGTGCGTGCCCCTTTAACGCCGCGAATCAGCTCATCGAGTTTAAGATGAATTGCCTTTGCATCACGGTTTTGCGTGTTCTGTATCAGGAATACCATGAGGAAAGTCACGATGGTCGTGCCGGTGTTGATCACGAGTTGCCATGTGTCTGAGAAATGGAAGATCGGGCCGGTTGCGGCCCAGATGATGATAACTATCAACGCGATTATAAACGCCCAGGATGAGCCGAAAGCCACCGAGCTTTTCTGGGCAAACTTGCGAAAGAATTGATTCATATCATTATCTCCCTTCCATGTATTTGCAATTAGCGTGCCAGCCTATCAGCGAAATCTAAATCCGCTATTGCCAATTCATTTTCCTCTATTTTATTTTGGACAGTTAGATAGTGCTTCATATAGGGTGTATATTGCAGATTCTTATGATTAACTAATAGCGTGAAATCAAAAGGGAGTTCCACACGCCTATTGGCTTTTAAAATATTAAATAGAGTGCTCTTCGAGGGAGCCTATCCTGATATGGTGCTCAGAAGCGCCTTTAAGAAGAACCCGGACCTCACCTCTATGGATAAAGCCCTTTTAACGGAGTTGGTCTATGGGGTTATCAGATGGCTCGGGAAATTGGATTACATTATAGGCATTCTTGCGGAGAGGAGGGTTAACAAAAAGGAGATTCTTAATATTCTGAGAATCGGAATATATCAGCTCCTGTTTTTAGGCGGCGTTCCTGATTATGCTGCCATCTTCGAGACTGTAAATGTTGCAAAGGGCATATACGGAGAGAGGATTGCCAGATTTGTCAATGCGATTTTAAGAGAGTTTTTGAGGAGTAGAGAAAATATCAATTATCCTGTGAAGAAATCGAATCCAATAAGTTACATAGTCATAAATTACTCTTTTCCTCAGTGGCTTGTGGAGAGGTGGGTGGATGCATTTGGCATGGATTACACAGAAAAACTCTGTGATTCGCTTAACCAAATCCCGCTTCTTACAGGAAGGGTAAACACACTCAAAACAACAAGGGGAGATTTAATCCGAGGAATAAGAGATAGAGATATTGAAGTGGTAAGGACTAAGTATTCGCCGACTGGAATCTCATTTTTAACTGATCTCAACCCCGCGGAGATTCCTGAGTTTAGATTAGGGCTTTTTACAGTGCAGGATGAAGGAGCGCAACTTATTTCCTATCTCCTCGATCCAAAGCTGGGAGAAAAAATACTTGACGCTTGCAGCTCGCCCGGTGGAAAATCCACACACATTGCGGAGCTGATGGAAAATCGAGGTGAGATTATTGCCTGCGATATTAATCTCTCAAGACTAAAGCTGGTCGAGTTGCAATCAAGAAGATTAGGAGTAGAGATAATTAAAACAATTTGCGCCGACGCTTCTAATAAGCGATTTTTAGAAAAAGAGAGATTCGATAAAATTCTGGTTGATGCTCCATGCTCCGGGCTTGGAACTATCAGGAGAAACCCAGATGCAAAGTGGAAGAAGACATGGAGCGATATGCTTGAACTCTCGGAGATTCAGTTTAGAATTTTATCTGAGACCTCAGCCAGGCTTAAAGTAAATGGTATAATCGTTTATTCAGTATGTACCCTAATGGAAGAAGAGAATGAAGGGATGATTCAAAGATTTCTATCCGCGCATCCGGAGTTTAAAATTGACTTAGAGATAGAATCAAACTCACCGATTAAAGGCTTTTTAGATAAGAATGGATTTTTCATTTCTGATCCCGTAAGGCATAATATGGATGGGTTCTTTGCTGTGCGGCTGAGAAAAATTAGGTAAGAAATCATAATCAAGATGAAGAGATTGATAGTTCCATCAATACTTTCTTCTGATTTTACGAGATTGGGAGAAGAAGTAAAAGCCGTCCAGAAGGGAGGGGCTGATTGGATTCATGTGGACGTAATGGACGGTCATTTTGTGCCTAATATAACCATAGGGATTCCTGTAGTGAAGTCGCTTAAGAACCTGAACCCCCCTATGATGGATATTCATCTCATGATTGAGAACCCTGAGAGGTTTATTCGACCCTTTATTGAGGCGGGAGAGCCGTTTGTAAAGGGTGTGACGGTTCAGGTAGAGGCCTGTAGGCTTCTTTATAGTACTGTTATTGAGATTAGGTCTTGTGGGGTAATGGCGGGAGTCGCACTCAACCCGGGAACCCCGATTTCTTCTATAGAAGAGATTCTTCCTTACATAGATTTGATTCTTATAATGACAGTAGAGCCGGGGTTTGCGGAGCAGAAGTTCATTAGGACGATGGTTCCAAAGGTAAAACTCCTGAGACATATAATTGATAACTCGGAATACAAGCCGCTCATTTCGGTTGACGGCGGAATTAAATTGGATAACATTCGAGAAGTCGCCGAGGCCGGAGCGGACATTTTTGTTTCGGGTTCAGGCATATTCAAGACCGAAGACTATGCCGAAACCATCCGGGCAATGAGAAGGGAGGTAGAAAATGCAGGAAGGAAAAGTGATAGACAGTACCCTTTGGGTGAAAGGACAGATTGAAGGAAAACTGGAAAGAGGCCATTTTAAATCTGCCATTCCTCTACTTGAAAAGCTCCTCAGACTGGGACGAAATAGTCTAACTCTCAAAGAATTTGCATACGGAAACCTGGGACATGCATACCTTTCTCTAAGAAGATTTGATAAAGCTGAGGATTGCCTGAAAAAAGCTGTTAAGTTAAATCCTCAGGAGTCGCACTATCATTACTTTCTGGGCCTTGTCTACAGTGCGTCCGGCATGATTTCGGAAGCTCTCGAAGAGTTTGAATGTACAGTCCGTATGGGTGGGGATAAAAGCGAATATCAGCGCACTCTCGGTTGGGCGAAGTTTGTTTCTGGGCAAACCGGAGAGGGAATAAAGCACCTAAAAAAGGCCTTAGATTTAGACAATAAGAATGTCTATGCCTATGCTGACCTTGCATCCTGCTATATGAAGATAAACCGATTTAATGAGGCAAGGAGAATTCTAAAAGAGGGACTCTTAAAGGTTCCGGGTGATCCTTTTTTGCTCCGCACTCAAAACGCGGTTGAACGCACAGGGGGTGAATACAAAAAGGTTAAAGAGGAGGAAAAGAGGGTAAAGCACAGAATTGACAAGATAAAAAACTCCGAGTTTCACAAGGTGAGAAAATCGCTTCTCCGAGGAATGAGGCTTGCAGGATATAGTGAGACCCAGAAAAAGAGTGCCGAGAAGCTCTGGTACGATTTCTATAAGATGAGAAAACTCCAAATCAGGCGTCCCGAGAGCTGGGCCGCGGCTCTCGAATATACTATAGTTAGACTAGATTTAATAGAAGGGGAAACGCAAAAGACGGTTGCGTCTAAATACGGTGTCTCGGAAACAATTGTTTCTTCTCGATTCAACGACATATGCCGTACTCTCGACATTAGGGTTTTTGATAAGAGATACTCCGCGGGGGAGGATTTTTTCATAGGCATATTGCACGGCCTTTCTCTCAGGGATGAATAGCTGTGGCCTATAGAAACTCCTACATTATTGACGTACAAAATCACTTTCTTTTTCTAGTCGGCAGAGGGATTATGCTTTCCCCCAGGGACTATGACCTCATTGTGAGATGGAAAAGGAGAGGGGTTCCAAAGGAGATTATATATAGGGGGATAAACAAGGCGCTTGAGAATTTCAAAAAGAAAAAGGGCGGCGGTCAACTCCCACGAAATTTTTCGGAGTGTGCTCCATCTATTGAGGAAGAGATAAGGAATTATCGAAGCGGTAAAGCTAGTATTGAATTAAGCAGAGGCGACCTTATTGAAAAGATTGCCAAGAAACTCGCCGCCGTGATTATATCTGAAAGGAGTGAGAGGATAAGACGACACTACATAGAAATTCGAAGAAGGGTTATGGATTTGGCGAATTCAAATGAAGATATTTTTAGGGCGATGGAGAAAATAGAACAAGAATCCTATGAAGCCTTTTTCCAAACCCTGCCGCAAGAGGAAAAAAAGAGAATAGAGCAAATAGCTTTAGGTATGATTGATAAGAAGAGAGAGTATCTTATGACCGAGAAGGCTCATCGTGAAAGTGTTTTATCATTTCGCAATGAAATACTGAGAAGAGACTACAAACTGAACAATGTATTCGCGTACGATTGAAAAACATGACAAAGGTGCTTAAAGACAGGACCGTAGGGTGTGATGGTTGCCGTTGGAAGGGTTACTCCGTTGATAAGAGAGGAGATCTTTCTATGGCAAGGATCTGTGAGTGCATTTTAGGGAATCCAGAGCGCAAGCGCACGGGATGCTTGGAATGTGGTGGTACTGGTTCAGTTCTGTCTAAAAATGAGAAAGGATACACTTGTATTAGCATCTGTAGTGTATGCGGGATAGTACGAAGAAAAGTAAAGTTGTATAATCTGGCGGGTATTCCCGCTAAGTATTGGGAGATTGATGAACCGGATACATTTCATCCCAAAAATAGATCACAACAAGATGCGCTCACATATGTAAAGGATTTTGTAAAGCAATACCCACATAAGAGGGGTTTTCTTCTCATGGGAGGGTCGGGTCGCGGCAAAACGCATCTTGCTATTGGAGCGATATCTGAGCTTACTCTGGAGCGCGGAGTAAAATGCATGTTTAAGGATTTCTTCCATCTCCTTTCTGAACTTAAAGAGGCATATTCGCAGGGCACCCCGGAGAATGCGGTGCTTTTTCCCCTTATAGAAACCGAGGTTCTTGTCATAGACGAACTCGGCAAGGGAAAGAGCAGCGAATGGGAACTTAATATACTCGATCAATTAATTTCAAAAAGGTATAATGGATCAAAAACCACTTTGGCAACTACGAATTATATTTCCAGAGAGTATGGGATGAAAAAAGATGACGCCAAAGAGGAACGGCAAATACTTGAAGACAGAGTCGGAGAGAGAATCGCGTCAAGGCTCTATGAAATGTGCGAGTTTATCTATATTGAAGGTGATGATCATAGAGGCGAGAGCTATAAAAAGGCAAAGAAGAGGGGTTAAAATCTCCAGAACTCAGAATGTATCTTCTTTACGCTTTCTATAACCAGGTCTGCCTTTGTCTCTTCTGTTAGGTTTCCATAATCGGTTTGGGTTTTTTCGAGCAACTCCTCAATCACGGCTTTTGTAGATTCCCAGAGTCCATCCAGGTTATACCCACCTTCGAGAATTAAAATTATTTTCCCGCCGCAGTGCTCCTCGGCCATTTCTTTTAAAAATCTGGTCATCTGGGCAAACCCTCCCGGAGTGACTTTCATTCCTCCAAGCGGGTCCTCAAAATACGTATCGAATCCTGCGGAGACCAGAAGGAGCTGAGGTTTGTATTGGCTGATAACGGGCTTTAAGATTTGAGAGAAGATCTTTATGTACTCTTTATCTCCCATTTCTGGAGAGAGAGGCACGTTAATCGTGTATCCCATCCCGTTCCCGATTCCTACTTCTTCAATTCTCCCCGTTCCTGGGTAGTAGGGATATTGATGGGTAGAGAAATATAGGACATGAGGGGAGTCATAGAACATATTCTGAGTTCCGTTTCCATGATGAAGATCCCAATCAACTATTAAAATGCGATCCATTCCATGAAATTTATTGGCGTAAGCGGCACCTACGGCGACGTTATTAAACAGGCAGAACCCCATGGCTCTATTTTTTTCAGCATGGTGTCCGGGTGGGCGGACAAGGGGAAACGCCATATCAACCTCTCCCTTTAAGACGCTCTCGATTGAGGAGAGCATTCCGCCTGCTGCTCGAACCGCCGCATTAAACGACACCGGGCACGTGGATGTATCAGGGTCCAGAAATACCCTCATTTTTCCTCTCGTTGACTGAATGAGGTCAAAGTACCTGGGTTCGTGAACGAGGGTGATCTCCTCTTTTGTCGCGTCCCGGGGCTGAATGCTTACTACTTCATCAAAAAGCTTTGTTCCCTTCAACATATCAACGATAGTAAAGAGCCTTTCCTGAGACTCGGGATGTCCACTGCCATTATCATGATCAAAGTAAAGTTTATCAAGAAGAATGCCCAGCCTTTTCATTGATGAAATGGTAACACAGGTTAAAAGGGGGCGCAATTTATCTCTTAATGTAAGGACTTGAATGCCGCTATTGCAAATTCTATCCAAAAAACTAAAAAAATTAACATTACTACCCAATAAACTTTTTTATAGCCCCAATCAGATAAAGAGAGCCAGTAATACACACAGGAAACGAAAGTGCTTCCACTTTACAAAATGCCTCCCTAAAATCCTTAATAACTTCCACCTCTAAAAACTTTGCCGCTATCCTAGCCAATTCTTCCGCTCTAATACCCCTCTCAGAAGGCACATCGGTTATCACAACACGTTCAGCAACTCGGGAAATCTCACTCATATACCCCTCATGATCCTTATCCCCAAGCATCCCAATCAAAAACACAAATTTTTCCCCCGGAAACATCTTCTGAAGCGATTCTCTTAGTGCCTGCGCTCCGCCCGGGTTATGCGCACCATCCAGAATAAAAGGCGGATTCTCCCTCAGAAACTCCATCCTTCCCTCCCACCTTACAGATGAGAGTCCCTTTCTCAAATTCTCCTCCCTTATTTTAACCCCATAGAATTGAGAAAGGGATTCAATTGCACAGATAACAACAGAGGCATTTTCAATCTGATAAAAGCCGGGTAGGGCAAACTCAAGGTGCTCAAGGTTCCATACCTTCCCAAGATAACTAAAATCCTCCGTGCTTTCTCCCCTAGTTTTAAAATCCCTTTCTAATACGCTGATTGGAGTAGATTTTTCATCAGCCACCGCCTCAATTATCTTGAGGGCTTCTCCTTTTGCAGCAGTTACAACAGGCACCCCCCGCTTTATAATTCCCGCCTTCTCAAAGGCTATTTCCCCTATAGTTTCTCCAAGAAACTCCGTATGGTCTTTTGAGACATTTGTTATGATTGAGAGGAGTGGATTAACTATATTAGTCGCATCCCATTGCCCTCCCATTCCCACCTCAAGCACCGAAAAATCCATCTTTGTTTCCGCGAAAAAAAGAAACGCACATGCCGTTAGAACCTCGAAGTAACTCAGCTCTTCCTGTAGCCAAGAGGAAAGCTTCTTAATCTCGAGAATCAATCTGGACAAATCACCAATGGAAATTTCTCCATCATTTATTTTTATTCTCTCCGAGACTCTTACAAGGTGAGGAGAAGTATAAAGTCCACTCTTATACCCCTCAGATTTTAGTACAGACGCAATTGCCGCCGACACAGAGCCTTTTCCGTTTGTTCCTCCAATGATAACACTCCGCATTTTATCCTGTGGATTTCCAAGAGCAGAGAGCACCTTTGTAATCCTCTCAAGACCAGGATTTACTCTGTGAAGCCCAAGGGAATTAAGATAATCAATTGCATCTATCATTTTAGTGGAGCAGAAATTCTAGCCCGGAGGCCAGGTCATACGTCTTCCACCCAAGAGGTGGATATGAATATGCCAGACCGTCTGTCCGCTCTGCGCACCACAGTTTATAACCAGTCTAAAACCCCTCTGACTAATACCCTCTTTTTTTGCGATATTGTTTGCAACGTATATGAGATGCCCAAGGAGAGGCTTATGCTCCTCGACCGATTCAACCACCGTCCGTATATGGTTCTTAGGAATTACCAGAATATGTACGGGTGCTTGAGGTTTTATATCTCTAAATGCAATTGACAGAGCATCCTCATAAACAATATCAGCACGAGCTTTCCTCCTTACAATCTCGCAGAATATACAGTCATCCATTTTTCTCTCCTATACAATTTCCTTATTATATCACGAGCCCCAGGACAGATTTGTATTTTGCCGGGGCCGCTAATATCCAGTCCATAAAACAAAAAAATAGACCCAAGAGAGCCAAAAACAGTAATTATTTCCACTCGGTAGTAACTTGATATTAGAGTCTACCAAATGTAAAATTGATATTGAAACTCAACTATAATTTTGAGAGGCACAGAATAATTGCTCCCAAACTAAAGCCGAAAGCCGAGAGAAAAAAAGCATTAGAGGAGTACATATCGAAAAAGCGACTCAAATCCACGAGGCAGAGAGACACCATTTTTAATGAATTCTTTAACCACCCCGGACAGCACATAACAGTAGAAGAACTATACGAAAAGGTAAAAAAGCAATATCCAAAAATTGGTTATGCCACGGTTTATAGAACCCTAAAGCTCTTTAAAGAATGCTCTCTAGCTTTCGAGAGAAACTTTGGAGATGGGAAGAGCAGGTACGAACCAGTTAAATTCGAAGGGGAGCATCACGATCATCTCATATGCATCGGATGCGGAAGAATCACAGAATTTGAGAATCCAGATATTGAGCACTATTCAAGAGAGGTCGCGAGATTCAACAACTTCAATGTTGTAAACCACAAGCTTGAACTTTACGGCTATTGCTCAGCGTGCACAAGAAAATCTAAAGAAAAGCAGGCTTAATTTGCTAAAAAGATTATTCCCTTCTCTTAACTCAATATATTTACCTTTCGAGAATTACAACCGCCGTAGCATAATCACCGTCATGTGAGATTGATACATGAACAAAATTTATTTGTGCAGTCTCTGCTACCTGCTTTACTTTTCCATGGAAATTGATGTAGGGTTTCCCATATTGATCACGTAGGACTTCTATATCAACCATTCGAATATTGCCTTTAAAACCATTTCCAATAGCTTTAAAAAAAGCCTCTTTTACAGCAAAATTTGCGGCAAACCGCTCCGAGCTTCTTCTGTAGCGCTGGGAATTATCTATCTCCTTCTGTGAGAATACCCTTTTCTTAAACCTGTCTTCCCAATTTTGCAAGAGCCTTTCAATTCTAGGGATATTCACAAGGTCAATTCCTATACCTAAAATCATTTCACTTCCCAATTACACAGAACCTATCCTAAGAGCAACCAAAAGGCTCACAGAGAAGATAACTACCTACAAAGTCCAACCATTTCTCTTACGGCACTTTCAATCCCAACAATTACAGCACGGGATATAATGCTATGGCCAATGTTCAATTCATCAATTCCACGTATACAAGCAACCCTTTTTACATTTGAATAATTTAACCCATGTCCTGCTGCAACCCTCAATCCAAGCCCAAGAGTCATCTCTACAGCCTCTTCAATCTCTTTTAATTTAGCATTTCTTTCCCAATCACGCTTTGCTTCCGCATATCTGCCTGTGTGAATCTCAATCATATCAGCCCCCGTGGTTTTTGCAGCCATAATCTGCTTGGAATCCGGGTCCATAAAAAGGCTCACAAGTAAACCGTTTTCCTTAAGGTTTTCTACAACACCGACAATCTTTTTAGAGTTACCTAGAACATCGAGTCCACCTTCGGTGGTTATCTCCTCTCTTTTTTCAGGCACAAGCGTCACCATATCGGGTTTTATATTCGACGCAATATTTACCATCTGAGCAACCGGAGCCGTCTCCAGATTGAGTTTAACCTTTACAACCTCCTTAAGAATCCTGAGATCCCTGTCCTGAATGTGTCTTCTATCTTCCCTAAGGTGGACTACAATACCATCAGCCCCGGCGAGCTCCGCCAGACAGGCAGCCAGAACCGGATCTGGTTCAATTCCTCTCCTTGCTTGTCTTAGAGTTGCCACATGGTCTATATTTACATTTAATCTGGGCATTGCTTTTGTTATTCGCCGATATTGCGTTCAATCAAAGAAGCGATTTCCTCCGCGATTTCTCTTATTAGTGATTCGTCTTCACCCTCTACCATAATTCTCACAAGGGGTTCAGTCCCGGAGTATCTAAGGTTTATTCTTCCCCTGTTTTTTAGGTTTCTCTCAGAGAGAACAAGCAGATTAGAAAGCCCCTCTATAGCCTTAAAGGATTTTTTCTCCTTTACCCTCACGTTTAAGAGCAATTGTGGAAACAAATCTATTATCTTTGCAAGCTCCGAGAGTCTCTTTTCCTTTCTCTTCATGATAGCCAGAACTTGAAGGGCAGCAAGTGTTCCATCCCCGGTTGTAGTATGGTCAAGAAATATTATGTGTCCCGATTTCTCCCCTCCGAAATTGCACCCTCTTGCCCTCATCTCTTCCACAACGTACCTATCCCCGACGGCAGTTCTGATTAACTCTCCTCCATTGTCACATATAAACGCTTCAAGAGACATATTACTCATCACGGTTGCAACAACCGTATTTTTTAATAACCTTCCGCTCTTAATCATCTCCTCCGCGCATATAGCCATTATTTTATCTCCATCCACTATATCCCCGGTTTCATCACAGAAAATAACCCTGTCAGCATCCCCATCCAATGCTATTCCCAGATCCGCACCCGTCTCTTTTACCTTTTGCTTAAGCAACTCGGGATTGAGAGAACCACACTCCGTATTTATGTTTTTACCATCGGGTTTTACTCCAATCGTTATCAGATCGGCACCCAGCTCCTCAAACACAATCGGCGAAACTCGGTAAGCCGCTCCGTTTGCACAGTCCAAGACAATTTTAAGCCCTTCGAGCGTCAGATCCTTTGGAAATGCGTTTTTGAGAAATACCACATATCTTCCCGGCGCATCATCAAGTCTCAAGGCTTTCCCAATGTCTTTAGGGGGAACATTCAGGCGATTAATTCCTTCACTGAGAACAAGCTCTTCTATCTCCAATTCCTTTTCATCCGGAAGTTTAAATCCGAATCTATCGAAAAATTTTATGCCGTTGTCTTCATATGGGTTATGTGAAGCAGATATAACAACGCCTGCGTCCGCGCGCATACTGGCAGTAAGGAATGCAATAGCAGGGGTAGGAAGAGGACCTACGAGAAGCACATCCGCACCCATAGAAGCAACCCCCGCCGATATTGCCTGTTCAAACATATATCCTGAGAGCCTTGTGTCTTTACCAATCACTATTCTGGGTCTTTTTGAATCGGTCTTCTTCTGTTTCAATATATATGTCAGCGCTTTGCCAAGCTTAAGACTTATCTCAGGGGTCATAGGGTCATAATTTGCCACCCCTCTTACCCCATCCGTTCCAAAGAGACGCTTTGCGGATTCTCTCAATTTCATCCTCCACTATTCCTTAATATTACCTGAATCTCATCAGGCACCTTTTTCTTAAGAGTGAGATTCTCCCTATATGGATAATTTACGTTTACCTTTAGTTTCTGTACCTTTTGCCTGGAGTTTTGTTTAAGTTTACTCGCATCTACAGAAACTTCTATATTGTCACTGTTCAAGTCCTTAATAATGCGGTACGGACCTTCAAATACCAATTCGGCTTTGAGAGGCTCCAGAGGCTCAAATTGAACTCCATCGGAATTAAGAAGACTTATATTCATATCCTTAAATTCCTTTATGACGGTTCTCTCTTGGAGATTTACCGTAACCCTCGCAAATCCCTTCTCAATTATCTCAACTCCGGGAGGCGGCTTCAGAGGGACCTCAATTGTGAAACTCGATTTTACACCAGCGGTTGAAACCAGATCGGTAGAGACGCTTTCAACTTGGGATACTACTCGTTTTGGTCCTCTAATCCTGACCTTAGAGGGTGTTACTTTAGGTTCGCCGACAATTTCATAACCGGTATCGGGAATAGAGACCGCAGGCTTTACCGTAACCTCTTTTTCTATTATTTTATCAATATCTATTCTGATTTCAGCCGGGCTTATCCCTATTACCTGCACCCCGCTAGGTGGTTTTATCTGATCAGTGCGAATCTCAAATTTGGAGACCCCGGGAGTAGCATGAGAAAGATCAAGTGTAAAAACCGTATCCCGGGGCGAAAGTGATGAAAGCTGGGTTCTAGGTCCTCGAACCCTGAGGTTTAGCGTTTGAGGAGGATCATTCATTATGGCAAGATCGGCTGGGAGATTAGTATAATTGACCTCAGCCGATACACCTCTTTCTACGTCCTGCTCAATGTTGGCTGAAAACCAGAGCGCTACTGCAAAAGCTACTGCGAGAATCTTTTTGCCACGATTTTTAAGGAACAGGCTTTTGAGTCCTCTTACGACCGTCTCTCCTATAACGGGCATGAGAGAGCGCACCTCATCCCACCACAAAGATTCCGTTCTTCCCATCCGATTTAAGATTTCCCATATCCTGCGACCATTATCTTTCATGATAAATGATATAGACCGAAATTAAGTTCCTGTTTTTTCAACCTGCTTTTTACTCAGAAAACTGAGGATCTTATGTTCTCCAGCCCGTCCTCTTTTTATTCCGAGTATATCGAAAAGACGGTTATCGAGAGAGGTTGCATCAAGCCCTCTCATTAGATTCCCCCCAAAGGCAAGAGATATTATCCCTGTTTCTTCCGAAGCCACTACAACTACGGCATCGGTTTCCCTTGATAACCCTATGGCAGCTCTATGCCTTGTGCCGAGTTCCCTTTCTAAATCCGGATCTGTGGCAAGGGGGAAAAACGAACCCACAGATAGTATCTTATTCTTTTCTACAATCATCCCGCCGTCATGAAGAGGGGAGTCTTTATTAAAAATGGTTATAATCAGCTCCCTTGAGACCCATGCATCAAGCCTCATTCCAACCTCTACGAAATCTGCAAGGCTGTCTTTTCTCTCGATTGCGATAAGCGCTCCAATCCGGCGACTCGCTAAAAAGCTCGCCGCCTTTACAATCTCATCAACGATGGACTGCTCCGATTTTCTGTAATAAGTTTTTAAACCGAGCGGGTTACTGCCGAATGCGGCAAGGGCTTTTCGGATATCATTTTGGAATAAGATCACAACGATCAGGATTATAGAACCTAGGAAATGATCCAGTATCCAGTTAAGTGTGTAGAGTTCCCACTTCTGGGATAGAAAATAAAGGACGAACACAGACGCAAGCCCAAACAGCATCTGAACCGCACGCGTTCCTTCGATGAGCCTCAAAATGTAATATATGATCAGGGCAACTACTATAATATCTGCTGTATCGGAGAGATATCTGAAATTTAAGATCGCATCAAGCACTGCCGCCCTCCTTAATTAAATTGACAAAACTGCATCTACCATCTTGGCTACGCGCTTCATGTAAAGCAAGTCGTGGACTCTTATGACTGAAGCGCCATTCATAATGCCAACAGCTACGGTTGCGGCGGTTCCTTCTAATGTCTCCTCCGAGTTGCCGACGGTTTTGCCTATGAAGGATTTTCTTGACGTCCCGATTAAAATTGGTTTGCCAAGCGCAAGAAATTCGCTGAGACGTTTGAGGAGCGTAAGGTTATGCGAGAGAGTTTTTCCAAACCCAAAACCGGGATCAATTAAAATACTTTCTGGATCAACCCCTTTCTTCTCCGCCAGTTCTATAGATTCTGTGAGTGACCGTGTTATGTCGGAGATAATCTCATTATACTCGGCTTTGCTCTGCATATCATGTGGATGGGATGTCGTGTGCATAAGAACAAGTCCGGCTTTGTATTTTGCCGCAACCAGAGCTATGTCGGGATCGAATTTGAGTCCGCTTATATCATTTACTATTGATGCCCCTTCTTCTAAAGCCTCCCTAGCCACATCCGATTTGGTTGTATCTATTGAAAGAACAACGTCAAATTGCTTTCTCGCCTGTTTTATTAGTGGAACTGTGCGTCTCAATTCCTCTTCCTCTGAAACTCCGACCGAGCCGGGCCTGGCTGATTCTCCTCCTATATCTATAATGTCTGCTCCTTCGACTATCATCATTTCAATCCGCCTCAGAGCGTCATCAAGATTATAATACCTGCCCCCATCATAAAATGAATCCGGGGTTGCGTTGAGTATACCCATAATATATGTTCTCGAACCAAGGAGCAGTTCTCTATCCCTACATTTAAAGTGCGCTGGTTGGCGACTTAGAGGTTTATCAGGGCTTTTGATAATATTTTGATTTTTAACTATTTCTACCATCTTTGTTGGTATTAAACGGCTTGCGTAGATATTTTGAGAAGTAATGCATCAACGCATGCACCAGTCACCTCTACTTCTCAGAGTAATATGATTGGCGATTGACTTTGATTATATTTCACAACAAAGCTCCGCCGGCTATAATTCGGATTCGTATAACACACCATCAATACTTATGGTAAAAAGCGGACCTGTCTGTAGGGCTAAGGAGAAATATTGTAGCTTAAGAATCCTTGTTAGTTCTCATTGCTACCGCGCCCTTCGCACTGAGTGAACCTTCAGAACTTTCCCAGGACGGGTATGCTGACCTTGTCTGTTTTACAAGGTCATCGAGCTCTTTTCCATCAACCACTTCTCTCTCAAGAAGTGCCTCGGCCAGTTTGTGGAGGAGGTCTATGTTTTCTTCCAGGATCGTTTTGGCTCTTTTGTAGTTTTCGGTAACTACTCTCTTTATTTCCCTGTCAATTTCGAGCGCCGTCGCTTCGCTATAGTCTTTATGCCGGGCAAGCTCCTTGCCGAGGAAAATCTGCTCTTCCCTTTTTCCAAACGTCACGGGCCCTACCTTGTCGCTCATTCCCCATTCACATATCATCTTTCTTGCAATCTCTGTCGCCCTCTCAAGGTCATTTCCCGCCCCGCTTGTCTGCTCGCCAAATATTATTTCTTCCGCCGCTCTTCCACCGAGAAGAACAGTAATTGTATTATTGAGATAGGCTTTAGAGAGCGTGTATTTATCCTCTACGGGAAGTTGCTGTGTGACGCCAAGGGCAAGCCCTCTTGGGATTATCGTTACTTTGTGTATTGGGTCTGTGCCAGGGGTAAGCTTTGCAACAAGAGCGTGTCCGCCTTCGTGGTAAGCGGTTATTTTTTTCTCCGCATCACTTATAATGAGACTCTTTCTCTCAACGCCCATAAGCACTTTATCCTTTGAGTACTCAAAATCAAGCATTGAGATTTTTGCTCTTCCCACGCGCGCCGCATGAAGGGCAGCCTCATTTACCAGATTCTCAAGATCAGCACCTGAAAACCCCGGAGTCGCGCGCGCCACTGTGGCGAGGTTTACATCATCGTTGAGCGGTGTGTCTCTTGTATGGACCTTGAGTATTTCTTCTCTGCCTCTTACATCAGGTCTTGGAACTACGACCTGCCTATCAAACCTTCCTGGACGAAGGAGGGCAGGGTCTAAAACATCCGGGCGGTTTGTTGCAGCAATGACTATTATCCCCTCATTTGGCTCAAACCCGTCCATTTCGACGAGAAGTTGATTAAGGGTCTGCTCACGTTCATCGTGTCCACCTCCGAGTCCTGCTCCACGGTGCCGTCCTACAGCATCGAGTTCGTCAACGAATACTATGCATGGGGCGTGACGCTTTGCCTGCATAAATAAATCCCTTACTCGCGAGGCGCCTACTCCTACGAACATCTCTACAAAATCGCTTCCGCTTATTATAAAAAAGGGCACTCCTGCCTCTCCTGCTATAGCTTTTGCGAGTAGGGTTTTCCCCGTCCCCGGAGGGCCTACAAGGAGTACTCCTTTTGGAATCCTCCCGCCGAGGCGGGTGAATTTCTTTGGATTCTTGAGGAACTCAACTATTTCCTGCACCTCTTCTTTTGCCTCATCAATTCCGGCAACGTCTTTAAACGTAATTTTATTCTGGTTTTCTGAAACCATTCTGGCGCGGCTTCTTCCAAAGGACATGGCCTTGGTGCCCCCGGCCTGGAGCTGCCTCATAAATAAGACCATAACGACGATCAGGAGTATTACAGGCGCCCAATTAAAGAGTATATGCATCAAAGACCCCTCCCTCTGCTCCTCGAATCTGAACGCCACGCCATTTTTCTTGAGGGTCTTTATAAGCTCGTCGCTTGCGGGTCCGGCCGTTTTAAAACCCCTTTGGGATTCATCTTTTTTGTTTGAATAGGTCCCTCTTATTTCATCGCCCTTGAACTCAACATCTTTTACCTCTCCTTGTTCGACGCTTGTGAGGAATTCACTGTATGGAATTTCGGCATAGCTACTTCTTGGAGTTTGAAGGAATTGATACAAGGCGATAATGGTTACGAATATAACAAGCCATAGAATTAAATTTTTAAAAAGCTGACTGCTCACATTTGCCTCTTTTGAGTAAGATTTCCTAGAAAAGGATAGCACACCCAAAATCTCATTTCAACATTCTAAGGGCTTTTACGGAAAGAATATGGAAAGAATACAGGGGTCAGGATACGGTATACAGGGATTAGGGTGCAGGAGCTGGAAATTTTCTTTTTTCTCCTATGTTCTGCATCCTGTATTCTTGTTGTTAATTGTCCGGTTCGGCGCTGCTAAAAACCCCGGTGCTTAAATACCTCTCTCCAGTGTCACAGAGAATGGTTAATACCTGCTTTGGAGGGCCAAGCCTTTTGGCAACCCTCACGGCGGCACAGGCAGCAGCGCCTGAGGATATGCCAACAAGCAGCCCCTCCCCAGAGCATAGGAGCTTTGTGAAGGCTTTTGCCTCTTTTCCCGTTATTGTCATTATCTCATCATACATACCTGTGTTTAGAACCTCCGGAACAAACCCCGCGCCGATTCCCTGTATGTCGTGCGTGTTTGCCCTTCCGCCTGAGAGCACGGCGGATTCAGCGGGTTCTACCGCGACTATGTGAATATCGGGGAATTTTTTGCGCAGTACCTCTCCTACGCCTGTGATGGTTCCGCCGGTACCGACACCCGCTACAAATGCATGGATCTCTCCGGGAACCTGTTCCAGGATTTCAGGGCCTGTGGTTACCCTGTGTGTCTGTGGATTGGCGGGGTTCCTAAACTGCTGTGGCATAAACGCGTTTGGGTTTTCCTCTATGATTTCTTCGGCTTTTCGAACCGCGCCTTCCATTTTTTCTTCTGCCGGGGTAAGAACGAGTTCCGCTCCATAGGCGGCAAGAAGCAGTCTCCTCTCCATGCTCATATCATCGGGCATTGTGAGTATTAGCCTGTATCCCTTTACAGCACACACAATGGCAAGCCCGATTCCGGTGTTTCCGCTTGTAGGCTCAATTATCACGCTCCTGCCCGGAGTGATTTTCCCTTCTTTCTCCGCTGCCTCTATCATAGAGAGGCATATCCTATCTTTAACGCTCCCGGCCGGGTTGAAGACTTCAAGTTTTGCCCAAACCGCAGCCGCCCCTTCCGGAACGACTTTGTTTAGCCTTATTACAGGCGTATCTCCAATTAGATCTAATATGCTATCCGTAGCGTTGTATCCGGCCATCTTAGTTTCGCCTCTGTAAGAGAATCAATTGCACGGAAATAAGGAAATCGGGATACGGAGGTTAGAAGTTTTCTTTTTTCCCCGTATTCTGTATCCTGTATTCTTTCGGTAAAATCTGTCTAACGTTTTCAAAGAGTACCTTCTTTACTTCTTCTTCGCTGAAGGTTTGCCTAAGGGCTGCTGCAACCTTCCATGTATCTGAGATGTCTTTTACGTCTCTTAGCGTCCATATCCAGCCGTCAAAATCCGAGCCAATGGCTATAGAGCCTATCCCGGCTATATCCGCCACGTGTTCTACAACCCTTACAAAAAGTGGAATGCCGCCAAACAGACTCCACTTGCGCAGGTAGAATGGAAAAAAAGTGATTCCAATAATTCCCCCCCTCTCGGATAAGGCTTTTATCTGAGTGTCAGAGAGGTTCCTCTCTATATCGCAATACCTTCTCACCCCGCCGTGTGTGTAGATGATGGGGGCGTTCGTGATCTCAAGAACCTCCCAGAAGGCCCTTTCCGAGCAGTGAGCTACATCAATCAGAATTCCTAATCTCTCCATCTCCATTACAACTTCCCTGCCAAAATCTGTAAGTCCCCTGGCTCTATGCAATCTCAAGAAAGACGACTCAGCTATATTGTTTGAATGCAGGTGTGTAAGGGTAATGTATATTACACCCTTTTGCTTGAGAGTTTCTAGATTCTCAACCCTTCCCTCAAGTATGTGACCGCCTTCGACGGCAACTGTAGCGGCTAATCTTCCCCCCTGAATTATGCGCTCAATATCAGAGGCAGTTTTAGGAATCTCTATTTTATCCATGTTTTGCTCTGCAAATTCCTCAAGAAGGTTTACCATCTTGAGAGCTTCCTCAAAATAATTTCCTGAGCGGATACGGAACGGAACATAAACGGCGAACGTAAGACAATTTACGTCTCCATCTCTAATCCTTGAGAGGTCAATATGGCTTTTAAGCGGATTCCAAAAAAACGGGGGATTCCCTCTCTTAGTCAAGTCTTTTTTAAGGTAAAACATCTGCAAAAGGGCATGGGAATGAATATCCCAAACTTTCATGGTAAAGAGGATAACAAGTTCGCAAGATCTATTCAAATTGGGCTTCAGATGTTAGGTTATAAACATCCGGTGTTGGACAGACAATGCCAATTACAGGGAGGAAAAATATGGAAGAGCAAAAGGGTCAAGAGGACGAGATGTTTGACGTGTACATCCGTAGAGTCGAGGATCAGGAGCTAAAAGGGGTTTTGCTCAAGCTTAAAAACGAGATGCGAAGGTCTAATGCCTCATGGGAATCTGTAAGAGCAGTTCTGGCATCTCTATGGAATAAAAAGAGGGAAGCATTAATAGAGATTCTTCCGCTTATTTTGAAGTAGGTTGTATGTGTTAAGTGTTTTACTCATACTTGATGGTTGGGTAGAATCTAAAAAATGAATAGAAGAATTACGGTTATTTTAATTGCACTATTCTCCATAGTATTAGCACAAATGGGGACGTTATTTGATCCTGATTTCTCTCTTGCACACTGTGCAAAGGATGGGGAGAATAACCAGTGCTCATCAAATGAAAGGGATGAACTAAGGCTTAAAGACGCCGAAAAGACCTATCTGAGTTACTATGAGGATTTTGGCAACCTTGACAGAGCCATAGATAAACTCAATAAAATCCTAGAACTAAACCCTAAGGATGTAGAAGCTATGACGCTTCTTTCCCGAGTCTGGCTGACTTATGGGGATGTTACAGCCAAGAATAAGGATGAAAAACTCAGGGCTTATGAAAAGGGCAGGGACATTGCCAAAAGGGCAATGGAACTCAGTCCCAGAAACCCCGATGCGCATTTCTGGTATACGGCAAACCTTGGCAGGTGGGGACAAACAAGAGGAGTTTTAAAATCGCTCTTTCTGGTCTCTCAGGTTAAAGAGCAACTGAATTTAATCCTTGCCCTTGATCCCCAGTACGTTCCCGCTCTTGACGTCTATGGCGTGCTCTACTATGAGCTTCCGGGATTTTTGGGGGGCAATCTGGAGCTGTCCGAGAACTATATTAGGCAGGCGATAGAACTTGATCCCCACTTAACTGTCGTTAGAGTTGACCTCGCAAGGGTTCTTATAAAAAGAAGAAAATATGAGGAAGCAAGAAGTGCACTGGACGAGGTACTAGAGGAAAAAGAGCCAAAGCTGTATGCGGATTGGTACGTAAAGGATAGGAGAGATGCCACAGAGCTGATGGCCGATATTAAAGGAAAAAAGTAGGGGCGCGTCGTGCCACGCCCTTACATCCCCCTTAAATCCTACTTGATATTAGGGTATCTCGGCTGTAGATTAATCTCACATAAGTAACATGAAGCGGCGAATAAACCTACATAAGCAGGGAAGAGTCAGGTTATTATGCGGGCACAGCGGGATCAAGTTATTAGCCATTAGTCTATTTACTCTCCTAATCTTCGCTTCTTTATTTTTATACGGCACTTACTGGTACTTTGCCAATGACCTTCCGGATCTGACAAAAATTACGGGTTACAGACCTCATCTCACGACTGAGGTTTATTCAATCGACGGCAGACTCATAGCGGAGTTTGGCGGAGAGCGGCGCACGCTGATTCCGTATGAGGAAATCCCTAAAAATGTGAGACAATCATTTATGGCCGTAGAAGACAAGCGCTTTTTTGAACATAAGGGCGTTGACATCAAGCGCATCCTGGGCGCGCTTCTTAAAAACGTCGAGGAAGGAGAGATAGTGCAGGGTGGCAGTACAATAACCCAGCAGGTTGTAAAAAATCTCGCCCTCTCGCCTGAAAGGAGCGTCTCCAGAAAGATTAAAGAGGCAATTTTAGCATACAGAATGGAAAAGAATCTTTCAAAGGAAGAGATTCTTTACATCTATCTCAACCATATTTACTTTGGAGATGGCACTTATGGCATTGAAGCTGCAAGTAGAAACTACTTCGGTAAATCGGCCAGAGATATAAACATTGCCGAGGCTGCATTCCTTGCCGCTATTCCAAAAGCGCCTACATACTATTACCCACGCGAGCACTTTGGAAGGGTGAAAAGCAGGCAGGAACTCATATTAAAACTGATGGAAGACAGCGGGTTCATAACCAAAGAGCAAAGAGAGAAAGCAGATGAGTATTCAATTAAGATTGTTCCAAGGAGGAATATAAATATTGAAGTTGCGCCTTATTTTGTAGAGCTTGTCAGGCGGTATATGGAGGCGAGATTCGGTACCAAAGCCCTCATTGATGGAGGCTACACCGTATTTACGACGCTTGATGTGGACTCAAGCCTCAAAGGAGCATGGGCTTTGAGGCGCGGGATCTTAGAGCTTGAAGCAAGGGAAGGAAGACCGATTGTTAGGGGGCATTTAAATAACCGCAAGGAGATAGATAAGTTCGGGGAATCACAAACGGTTGAGAGCATTGATAAAGGGAAGTCCTATCAGGCGGTAGTTATGAGCGTTACAAAAAATGGTTCATCCGGTGTTTTTACCTCTATGGTTGGCATTGGAGATCACCAGGGTCTACTTAGATTTGCTGTAAGCTCTCCGCTTGGGATGGCCATAGAGGGTCTGAAGCAAAACCCCCTTTTTAAAAAGTATGCTCCTCTCAATGGTTACGGAGGAATTAATCTGGTTCCATTTGAACTCAAAGTTGGAGATATAGTTAGAGTAAAGGTAGAGGATGAAGACAGCAGAGGAGTTCATTACGTGTCCATAGATTTTACAACCGAATCTCAAGGAGCGCTCTTATCTATGGACACAAACTCAGGCTATATAAACGCAATTGTCGGAGGGTTTGATTTTTCCAGTAGTCAATTTAATCGTGCAACGCAGGCGCTGAGACAACCCGGCTCGTCGTTTAAGCCTATAGTTTATGCCGCGGCTATAGATAAGGGCTACACGGAAACCACAATTGTCAGCGACACCCCGGTTACGACTAAAGACTGGAGTCCTCAGAACTATGACGGTGCTTTTTTAGGGGAAATCTCTATGAGGGAGGCTCTTGCGAAATCAAGAAACCTGGCAAGCGTGAGGATTATAATGGATATAAATCCCCGCTATGCAGCCAGCTATGCGAGGAGATTTGGATTTACGTCTAATCTCAGTCCTTATCCCGCTCTTGCCCTGGGAGGCTCGGATGTGACGCTTCTTGAAATGGTAAAAGCCTTTGATGTTTTTGCCACGGGGGGCAAATTGGTCAAACCAAGATTTATACTGCGTATATACGACCGCGACGGAAGGCTTGTCGAGGACAGCACCATTTTGCAATCAAAAGAGGAATGGGAGAAGGCCGAGAGAGAGAAAAAACGGATGGAAATCATAAAGCAAATCGCCGCAAGCAGCAGCGACGCGGAAATAAACGAGTCTGAATTCATCAAAACCGAATCAAGGGAGGACAATGAGCAAAAGTCTGACGCTGAGTTTCTGACGGCCGACGAATTTTTAAAGATTCTGCGAAGCGGTGATTTCTCACGGCTTAATCTATCATCCAATACGGGAGAGCAGGTAATTAGTCCTGAGACGGCCTTTATAATGGTTAATATGCTCCAGGCCGTTATTACAGAAGGAACCGGGCGAAAGGCGGTTGAACTATCTTCTCTTGCGCCGGTTGCCGGCAAAACTGGAACGGCAAACGAGTTTACGGATGCATGGTTTATCGGGTTCAGTCCAAGGATAATTACGGGAGTCTGGGTGGGCAAAGACGATCACAAGCCGATCGGTGAGGGGGAGGTAGGCTCAAGCACCGCTCTTCCCATATGGATAGATTTTATGAGAGAGGCACTCGAAAGGTTTCCAAGTGGCAAATTCATGGTCCCAGATGGGATACAGTTTGTAAGCACGCCCTATGGATATATACCCTACAAGGCTACCTCAATTCCGGATGAGGTAAAGATAGAGGGCGTAGGGAGAAACGAAAGCCACGAGGGACAGAATAATCCATCCGAGAGCGAGATTGATTTCCTTATAAGGCACTAATCCAGATTTATAAACGGTTTTATGGATTCAAACTTCTTTTCTTCTATTCCACCTATATTACGCAGTTCGTCTATAGCTCTAAAAGGTCCATTTAGGTTTCTGTATTGAACTATTCTCCCAGCCAGCTTAGGTCCGATTCCGGGCAACACTTCGAGGTCCTCAATGCTGGCTGAATTTATTCCTATGCGAATTCGGAGAGCCAGGCTCTTTATTCCGCTTATTCTGGAAAGTCAAACACCCCTGAGTAAAGTCAAGGGGCTTGTCTCTAGCCTGTA
>JBLNAE010000017.1:0-2899 GCA_050259195.1 Ignavibacteriales bacterium | reverse complement strand
TATTTTTCAAATAACTAATTTCAGAGCCTGGGTGGCGGAATAGGTAGACGCATTGGACTTAAAATCCAATGGGCCTAAAGGCCCGTGCCGGTTCGAGTCCGGCCCCGGGCACCAATGATTTCAGGGACTTAGAACACATTCCGCATTCTATCCTTATTCTTCCATTTTTACCTGGCTACGGTCTTGGCTGAAATTTGCTATCCCTTCCACCGCTTCTCTAAGGGAATCTTCAGGGTGGGCATATCGCATGGTGATATTTATGTCAGCATGCCCCAAGATTTTCTTGATTGCTCCAATATTTGCCCCAGTTTCTACCATCCGGGTTGCTGCTGTGTGCCTCAGGTCGTGAAATCTAAAACCTTGAATACCAGCACGTCTGCACGCATTTTTAAAGCACGTCGTAAGGGAATATGGTCTTGTGTAGGGTTCTCCAAGAGGATTTAAGAACACATAATCGCTAAAGCCTGTTTTTAGCTTTTGCTCTAGTAGAACTTTCCTCAGTTTTGAATTAACAGGAATTCTTTTTAATTTCTTGCTCTTGGTGTTAGTCGGTTCTATCGTAATAACATTATTCTCTAAATCCACACTAGCCCATTTTAAAGATAGGAGTTCACCTTTTCTCATTCCGGTGTGGATTGCGGTGAGGATTATTGGCCTTAGGTGAGGAGCACTGTTGGCAATTAACCTTTCCTCTTCCTCAAGTGTTAAGACTCTTTCCCTCTGGTTGTTTTCTTCAAGAAACTTAACCTTAGAAACGGGATTATCACCAAAAAAGTTCCCTTTTTGTTTTGCAACATTCATTAAGTTCTTAAGACAAGCCAACTCGCGATTTACGGTTGCTGGTCTTGCACCGTCTTTTAGACGTAGAGTTTGAAAAGCAATTATATCTTTGGCCGTAATACTGCTCAGCTTATGCTCTCCAAAGAATCTGATTAAATGGCCAATGGATATTTCATCTTGTCTCCAAGATCGCTTTCTCAGAGTGTATTTGGTATAAGAGAGATATTCCTTAGAAAAGTCTTTTAGTATTGGGATATCTGCGCCTATCATGTCCCATTGTCCTAGTCTTACCAAACGTTTCCTTTCTTCTAAAGCCTTCTGAGCTACGGCCTTCGTTACCTCTCCCACCTTGCCTACGGCTTCCCACTTCTCCTCACTGTTAACCCAATACCTAATATACCAATATGGGACTTTGCTTCCATCCTTTTGCTTACGATACCTTTTGAATACTGCCATAATTATTTACCTCCTTTCTTTAAGATTTTGTCTCTTATATCTTTAGGTAAATGCTTTTCGAGATACTCAAGTAAAGCTTCTCTTACGATCTGAGCGGGTCTCTTTTTCAAATGCCATTGAGACTCATTAAGCATCTCTACTAATTCTTGTGGTGCTTTCACGTAAATTGCTTTCTCCATAGGCTTTCTCCCTTTCTTCTGTTTTTCTTGTTTCATAGGTATAATATATAACATAGTTAAAATATGAAGTCAATACTATTCTTGAAATTAGTAGATAAATTTTAGAAAAAGGATTGGAGAGATAATTCTTCCGTGTTCTTGACGAGAGCTTACCCCTTATGAGATAATGGCAATAATCAAAGCTTATTCCTAAAATGGGGCAACTAAAGCTAAAAGGAGACAGTGATGAAGATAAAACTTTTTCTGGGTTTTTTAGTATCGATATTGTTTGTAATGGCTATCATGACCTTTAACACTGATACTGCTGCGGAGAAGCAAAAAAAGCAGGTGTCACAAGCACCTAGTGGGGTGTAGCCTAAATCGTGCAATTATCAATTCGCTGAATCACCGAGAAAATAAGGCTTTTTTGAAATGAATTCCTTGCAAGACTTATCCTACAACCCACTAGCATCGAAGGCACCTACAAGCTTATTTCGAGGAAGCTACCGGACGGCAAGATGCAAGAACCGCCAGATGTAATGGGGCTACTCACTTATACTCAAAACTACAAAAACTTTAACGTTATCTGGAAGAATGCCAAAGGTAAATTCTTCTCAATATCCATAGTATCAACCTACAAGCTAACGGCTACTGAATATAGCGAGACAAACCTGTTCTATATTAGGAATGATCAGATTGGTGGTAAGGAAACGGTCTACGACATAACAGGTAAGACAGGGACCTCGCCTGTGACGGTGAAAAATGGGAGTGTCGAGTTTAAGCTTCCTCTCTTCAAGGAGCCCTCTGTAGTATTTAAAGGGGATAAGTTTACAGCGACGACATCAGACTTTGTTGACACTTGGGAAAAAGTACAATAGCTCCGTAATCAATTTAATTAGGGGTGTTAGGGACTGGGTTTCCAACACACCTAATAAGTCCTACCTCCCTAATGCCCATTGCTCAAGTTGAGATGCAAGGGAAATAACTTCAGTCAGTTCTATAGGCTTTCTGTGGGTCTTCAAAAGCTCAATGGCTGAGTTTATAACAGCAAGCCTAGTACTCAGTCACATTGAAATTGAAGGATAGAGACACTGAATTGCCAATTTATAGTCGCATGGGCTTGGTTTCGTCTATCCTCATAAGCCTTAATCTCTCGCCTGAGGGTTCCTTCATCCGGTATCCTACGATCCAAACATTGCCTCATCAATATACTCAACTCTATTTCTGCCTGATTGAGCCAGCTTCCATGCTTGGGCGTGTGATGAAATTCCAACTTCTTCACAATACGTCTTGCCCCCAGCTGGCTCAAACGTCTCGTACAGAGATGCTTTGGTATGTGTGTTGAGATTATCCATTACTACACGGATCACTTCAGCTTCGGGGTAGCGTTCATCTACCAACCATTTCATCTGATTCGCAAAATCATTCTTCCTCCGATGCTCAGTCACTTCAATGTGACGCCAGCCCGCCTGCGGCTCACACAACATGAACAGATTGCGTGTGCC
>JBLNAE010000016.1:0-19011 GCA_050259195.1 Ignavibacteriales bacterium | reverse complement strand
TGGTGGTAGGAGCATTGGTGATAATGTGGCCAAGTGGGAGGGAGAGGAGAGAGGAATCAGAGGTTCGTTACAATGTGAAAATTCCACAACAAACTACTACTGCTAAGATTTAGATGAAGTTTTAGAGAAGAGGAATTAACTACAGAGGTCACGGGCAGCACAGAGAAAAATTCGTTTCAATATTACAATTTTCTGTGACCTCTGTGTGCTCTGTGGCTGGTTTTTCTTGAAGGAAACAAAATTGGAAAAGGTGTTAATTTCTGTAATAGCCATTGGAGCGGCACTTTTCGTAGTGCTACCGTTTTTCAAAAAGAGATTTGAAAGAAACTCTCAAGAGACGGGTTCTCAAAATCCAGTAGAAGAGAAATTGAGGCGGCTTAACACCGAAAAGGAATCCGTGTATAGTGCGCTCAAGGAGATTGATTTCGATTACAATACTGGAAAGCTCTCTAAAGAGGATTACGACGAACTTGAGAAGAAATATAAATCGCAGGCTGTAGCCTTGCTTAAAGAGATTGATAGTATTGGGGGGAAGGCCTATACCTTAGATTTAGATGAAGAAATAGAGGGGGAAATTCGAGCCGTTCGAAAAACAGAACTAACCGATGACGAAGAGATTGAAAAGGAGATCGTCAAGGCCCGTCAATCCTGGGTTTTAGAAGACTCAGGGTTAATTTGCTCTGTATGTGGAAATAGATATAAATCCGATGATAGTTTTTGTTCTAAGTGTGGAGCGAGGCTGAATGCGTAGGATACTTCTAATAATCGCACCGCTGCTTTTCTTATGGATTTACTTAGGACTTGTTCAGGCTCAAGAGGAAAAAGAAACTCCACTGAGTGGAAAAGAGCTTTTCATAAAAGACAAATGTGTAAGATGCCACACAATCGGAAGAGGGAGATTTGTAGGTCCTGACTTGTCAGGGGTTGGCGACAGGTATAGCAGGGATGAAATTAAGAGATGGATGGAGAACTCCCGGGGGATTTACCAGACTAGAGGAAAGCAGCCTATAAACGAGGGGTATCCACCGATGCCTCCGCTGGGCGTTTCTCCTGAAGAGTCCGAGCTTATTGCCGATTATATTCTCACTTTTAAACCCCCCGCTGCCCCAAAAGAGAGCGGGGTGATAAATGGAAAAGTGGTGAACAAGAGCACCGAAAAGGTTGTGGGAGATATTGATGTGGCCCTTACGGCTTATTTAGGCGATAGAGAAACCGAAAGTATAAAGGTAAGGACAAATAATGATGGACTCTTTGAGTTTAAAAATCTCTCCTGGAACCGCGCCTATGCTGTATCGCTAAATTACAAGGGGACACAGTACGAAACCGACAAACTGGTTTTTTATCCCGATGAAGATACCAAAACGCTTGATTTGCCCGTCTACGAGCCTACGGATAAGGGCGATGATATAAGCGTGAATATAAACCACATGATTGTCCAGATCTCTGAGCGTGCAATTACGGTTGCGGAGCTAATAGTTTTTCATAATGGAGGTAAGGGGGTTTACATAGGGGCAAAAGAGATGCCGGATGGCGAGAGAGAAACCCTCAAGTTTAATCTTCCACCCGGGGCAGGGGATATTCAGTTCCTTCAGGGACTCAGGGGCGAAGCCGTAGTGAAAACTGATGAGGGTTTTGCAGATACATCAAGCGTTGAGCCTGGGATAAAAAAGGTAGTTTACACATATACGCTCCCCTATAAATCGGGTAAGAACATTCTTGAGAGGACAATAGATTACCCGACCCAGAGCTTTATCCTTCTGGTTTCTGATTCGGGAGTTAAAGTAAAAGTAGACGGACTAACTGCCGGTGGAACCATCCAGGTAGCCGACGGTCGTTTCCTTCAGTGGACTGGATCTGGAATCTCGCCTCAAACCAAAATCAGGATAGAGATTAGTAAGCCCATTTTAGGCGCGGATCTGCTGAAATGGGTGATGCTTGGAGCGGTGATCCTACTGATAGGGGGGGGTGTCTTATATTCATTTGTGATAAGGTCCAAAGAGAGAGTGAAAGTGGTTTCTTCTCCCACTCAATCCACCTCTCAAGATTTAGAGGATGAAAGAAAAAAGCTCATTCAAGAGATTGCAGGGCTTGATGACAGATTTGCGGCTAAAGAAATCGGTGAGGAGGAGTATAAAGAGTTACGTTCCAAGAAGAAAGAGAGATTGGTCGAGATTATACAGCAATTAAAAACATTGAACCGAAAGCCTTCGAATTGATGCAGGGGCAAAGTTGACAAGACATTTTGTTTCCTCCGAATCCATAAATTAAAAGCTAACACCTAAAGGATGGTTTTAGCCACTCTATTGTCAAGTTTAGGAAATCGAAAAATACTTCTGGATCACCAAATCGTTTACGTGCATCCAAAACTTCTATACGACAATCTGCCCATCTGCTGTATAGTCCACCGTCAACTTAAGGAGCTAATCTCAAAGTTGACTTAGTCCTTAACTTAGTTTATCATGAGTAATGAACGAGGTAAATAAGATGTCCATGACAGTTAATATCCACGAAGCAAAAACCCATCTTTCTAGGCTATTGATGCGAGTAGCAAGTGGAGAAGAGGTTATCATCTCTAAGGCAGGCAAGCCTATTGCCAGACTCTCTCCCATAGCTGACAGACCCAAAAAACGCACTCCGGGGAGTGCAAAGGGGAAAGTCGTTATAGAGAAGAACTTCGATGCGCCGCTCCCGAAGCATATACTAAAAGCGTTTGAAAAATGAGAGTGCTTTTAGATACGCATACTTTTCTATGGTGGATTACTGATAGCCGCAGGTTGTCATCTCACGCCCGTGAAATCATTACTAAAGGTGATAATGAATTATTAGTCAGCACCGCAACAGGCTGGGAAATCGCCATTAAAGCTCAACTTGGTAGAATACACCTGCCCGATAAACCAGAATTTTTTATTGCGGAGCAGTTGAATCTGAATAGTATCCAAGCTCTACCCATACACATGAGTCATGCCCTTCATGTATATAACCTTCCTAAATACCATAATGACCCTTTTGATCGTATGATCATTGCTCAGGCTCAACTAGAGGATTTACCGATTTTAACTACGGATCGTCAAATGGCGAAGTATGAAATCAAGGTCATTTGGTAAGTTGTTGTCTCAAAATCCCCAATCCGCCTATCTGCTGTATAGTCCGCCGTAACCCCTTCGGTTATGTGCTGAGTAGTTACTGTGATTTCTATGAAATGGATGTGAAGTTTTACTCAGTTTTAACTGCCTCATCAATTACAGGTGTAGCTATATCTTTTATTTTTAGAATCTGCTCTTTGAAATAGCTTACAGCCTCCCCCTTTTAAACCTCATCTGAATTAAGATTTCTTCGTCATCCCAGTTTCTGTAAATACCATCGAGGTATCTCCACCATAACCAATGTTCTCCAACTGAGCCAGATTTATTCGGAATCGAATTAATAAAAGAAAGAGGAGATGACAGAAAATACAGGTATAGGGTAAAAAAGGATGCCGCCAGGTTCAGGCCGCTTTCGCTAAGTACATACGAGGTCCTTGCGCTTTATTTTATAAAGGGATTTGCCCACTTCAGGGATATTCCGTTTATACAAAGGAATCTCGCGGAGGTTTTTAAAAAGATCAATGATTCGACCGAAAAAGCACGAGTTGGGTCAGGAAGCGATTTCTTCAAGAGGGTCTCAAACCTTTTTATCCTACCCAGAGAACTCGGCGGCAAGGTTTATGGTGAGAAAAGCAGTTTGGATTTCTTAGAGAGGCTTATCAAAGCGGCTCTTGATTATCAGGTATGCGAGTTAACATAAGGCATCGGAGGGAAGGAGAAAAAATATAGGATTGGGCCGCTTCACTTTTTTAACTACCGGGATGTTATATATGTTCTATCTAAGAATATGGCACTGTCCAAGCGTTATTCCAAGGACATTATTATGAACCTGGCTTTGCACAGAGTTAAAGATGTTAAAGCCCTTGAAAATGAGTATTTTCAATACCCTTCTAGCTTTAATGCTGAGCGTTATTTTGAGACAGATTTATTTAAATTTGAAGAAGAAAAGCAAACGGTAAAATTAAAGTTTCCTCCGCATACAAGGGATTATATACTTGAAAGGGAATGGTATCCGAATCAAAAAGAGGAGTTGCTCCGGAACGGAAGCGTAGTCATTAGTTTTGAAAGTGACTTAAATATGATTCTGATAGGGTGGATAAGAGGATTTGGGTCGGATGTCGAGGTGATAGAGCCGCCTGAGCTGAGAGAGACAATAGTTAGAGACCTCGAACAGAATCTTAATCAGTATGTTAAGAGAAGCGGTATTTAACATTCACAAAATTTTGGTCATAATTCTTGATGGGATTGAGAAAGTTGGAGGAGAAAATGTTAAGACATTTCACACTCGAATATTGGATTGATGATGGCTGGTACGTTGGTAGGCTAAGGGAAGTTCCAGGCGTATTTAGTCAGGGCGAAACACTGGAGGAACTCGAAGAGAATATTAAAGATGCCTACCATTTGATGATGGCTGAAGAGGAATCCCCATCAGGTGCTGATGTTCAAACAAAAGACTTGGAATTAGAGGTGTGAAACGCAAGGAATTTATACGGGAATTAACAAAAGCCAGGTGTTACCTAAAACGCCACGGTGCCAGGCATGATATTTATGAAAATCCCACAAATGGATAGAAGACTCCGATTCCTCGTCACACCGAGCTTAAAGGAAGCCTTTGTAAACTCATTCGGAAACAGCTTGGCTGAAGTAATACTCAAATAGCTTATCTATGCCCAACTCGTTTGGACTGAGTTTCGAACTCAGGTAACCTTTTAAGCCAACATGAAGAAGAGAATACTTGTTGCAATGAGTGGGGGGGTGGATAGCTCCACTACGGCTGCCATCCTCAAAAGGGAAGGGCACGATGTGATTGGTGTGACTATGCAACTCTGGGACTATGGGGATGGAGAGAGCGGCTGTTGCTCCGACGATGACGTGAGAGATGCGAGACGCGTCGCAGACCAGATTGGGATTCCCCATTATGTTGTAAACTATATGGACGTTTTTAAGAAATATATAGTCGAGGATTTTATGGAAAAATACTTATCTGGAAAAACGCCAAACCCATGCGTGCTCTGCAACCAGTTTATGAAGTTCAATTTTCTTTTGAGGCGTGCAATGGAACTAGGGGCCGAATATCTGGCTACGGGCCATTATGCGGGGATAGAAGAAGAGGGAGGAAAGTTTTATCTTCGTAAAGCAAAGGACGAAATCAAGGATCAATCCTATTTCCTCTTTGCCCTCACTCAGAATGAACTCAGGCGTATTATTTTCCCACTCGGTTCGATGATAAAGAATGAGGTTAGAGAGATTGCGAAGGAGATGAGTCTCAGAGTGGCGAATAAGCCTGACAGCCAGGAGGTGTGCTTTATCACAGGCGGGGATTATAGGGATTTTCTTAAAGCCCATACTGAAATCGAGAATAAAAGGGGTGAGATTGTTGATACGGAGGGAAATGTTTTGGGCTACCATGACGGGGTTTTTTCATTTACAGTAGGGCAGAGAAGAGGACTTGGCGTCGCAAAAGGAAAGCCGCTTTACGTTGTGAAGGTTGACCCTGAGATGAACAGGGTCGTGGTTGGAGAGGAAAAGGATATTTTTAGAACCGCGCTTATTGCAGATAACGTAATTTGGACTGATGAACCCCTTTCAGACGAGACTCAAATAAAGGCTAAAATAAGATACCGCCACAGGGAAAGCGATGCGGTAGTTCATACCCAGTTGAGTGGAGATACATTGGTGGAATTTAAAACCCCTCAGCGCGCAATGACCCCGGGACAGGCCGTCGTCTTCTACGATGGCAATAGGGTTTTAGGCGGGGGATGGATTAGAGAGGTTCTGTAGTGAAGAGGATTTCATTTGTTACACTAGGGTGCAAGGTCAATCAATACGACACCGCCGCAATATTGAACATGCTCTCTCGTGACGGCTATAGAGAGGTTCTGTTTCCTGAAGAGGCGGACATATATGTGATAAATACATGCACCGTTACGCAGAAAGCCGATGCTGAGGCGAGAACCTACATAAGCCGGGCAAAGAGAATAAACCCGGATGGTGTTGTGATTGTCACGGGATGCTACGCTCAGGTTTCGCCAAGAGAGATTGAGAAGGTGAGGGGAATTGATTATATACTCGGCAACTCAGACAAGTTTTCTTTGGCAGAAGCCATTCGGGGCGGAAAACCGCAGATTCAGCCCAGGGTTGTTGTTTCGGATATTTTCAAACTGAGAAAATTTGATTCGCCTGAGATTAAAAATTTCCCTGAACGGGCAAGAGCTTTCCTTAAAGTCCAGGACGGGTGCAATTACAGATGCACATTTTGCATAATCCCCTATGCAAGAGGGAGATCTAGAACCCTTCCTATGATTGAGGTTTTAAGACGAATGGAGATGCTCTCTCAGTCGGGATACAAAGAGGTGGTTCTTACGGGCGTTCATCTCGCAAGCTATGGAAGAGACATCGGAACGAATCTCTTAAAACTCCTTCAGGAAATAGACAAAGCAAAGGTTATAAAGAGGGTGCGACTGAGTTCACTTGACCCTGCCGATATTACCGATGAACTCATCCATTTTGTCGCGGGTTCGGAAACTATATGTCCGCAGTTTCACGTTGCTCTTCAAAGCGGTGACGGGGATGTGCTAAAAAGAATGAGGAGAAGATATACACCGGAGAAATTTCTCCATTGCACGGATCTCATTAGAGAAAAGATGCCCGATGCGGGAATCGGCACGGACATTATGGTTGGATTTCCGGGAGAGACGGATGAAGAGTTTGAGAACAGTTTTAATTTAGTAAAAGAGTCTGCGCTTACTTATTTCCACGTCTTTCCGTATTCAAGGAGAAAGGGCACTCCCGCCGATACAATGCCCGGTCAGGTGCATCCCAAGGTTATAAAAGAAAGAAGCAGGCTTCTCAGGGAGCTTGGGAGTAAAAAGAAAGAAGAATTCTACCGGGGATTTATAAGGAGAAAATTTCCTGTTCTTGTTGAAAGAGGGTCGAGAGGAACTACGCCAAATTACATGAGCGTGCGTATTTTAGATGGGGATTTCAAGATTGGCGATGAAGTTGAGGTGGAGATTAGAGACGTCAGAGGCGAAGAAGCTCTGGGAATGATAAATTCACAGCAAATCCTTTAGAATATTCCTTCTTGTTTATTATTGAGGACTTAATCGGCATATCTTCCGAATTTGAAGTGATAAAACATACAAAGTATAGTATCTGTATGTCTTTAAGAGTTCTATTAAGAGATACAGAAATTTTCCCGCCTTATCTACTTCGAAAGCCTGGAGTTTCTGAGGAGGAGTATTTTGAAATTACGGATGAAGACTCCCTCTGTGAACTATTTTATGGAGAACTTATCATGCATTCACCCGCATCAAGAAAGCATGAAGAGCTATTTCGTTTTTTATTTACTCTCCTTACAATCTATAGTGAAAAAAAGAAACTGGGAACCGTTTTGGGTTCCAGATTTGCAATGCGTCTTAGAAGGGATTTGATTTTTGAGCCTGAGATTGTTTTTGTGGAGAAAAAAAGAGAAAGGAATATAAAGGATACTTACCTTGAAGGTTCCTCTAACCTCGTAGTTGAAATACTTTCAAAAACGACAAGAAACTACGATCTGAACGAGAAGCGCAGGGTTTATAGAAATCACGCTATTCTTGAAATATGGTTTGTAGACCCGGATAAGAAGATGCTCATTGTTGATGTGCTTACCGGTTCGTCGGGATCTGAGGTAGCGATCAAGAGGGAGGGATTTCAGGGAACCGCTTATAAAACGAAAAATATAAGAAAGGGAATTTTTGGCTCAACCGTTTTAAAGGGTTTCTCCATTCGAGCAAGCTGGCTTTGGGAAGAGCCGCTGCCACTGGTCACAGATTGTATAGAAGAGTTAACCACTTAGCCACAGATGAACACAAAGCGAAAAAAACAGACGATGGGATGTTTATACGAATTTTTACTTGTATAACTAAAAGTTAAATAGCTGTTATAGGATTGGGGGAGAAACTAATGACCGAAGTTGGCACAACAACAATCAAGATGCGAGCTTACTACTCCAGTTATCATCTGTGGGCAGCCAATCATTTCGTGCAACTAGGCGTCAACATCGAGACTGCGCATAGCGGCAAACCTATATTTATTATCGAGCACCGAACGTATGTGACGAATGCGATATTCTCCTCTGTCGCATTTATGGAGGCCGCTATCAATGAAATCTTCCAAGATGCCACCGATAATCATCAGAGTTATATCAGTCCTTTAGACGCTGATACTCAAGCTCTAATGGTTACATTGTGGGATCTAACTGAAGAGCGTAATAGATCTGCGTTTTCCGTTTTGGACAAGTATCAAATCGCACTCACCTTCGCTCGGGAGAAGCCTTTCCCTAAAGGCGACCTGCTTTACCAGGATACAGATTTAGTGATTAAGCTTCGTAACGAACTTGTCCACTATAAACCAAAGACATTAGGTGGTTCAGATATTCATAAATTTGAGAACAGTTTAAGAGGGAAATTCCCTCTCAATGCTTTGATGAATGGCTCAGGTAATCCATTTTTCCCTGATAAATGTTTAGGGTATGGGTGTGCTCAATGGGCTGTAAATTCATGCAAGAATTATGTTGATACTTTCTTTGCAAAGCTTGGTATAATTCCCAATTATGAGCGGGTGAAGTTCTAATTAGAGGTGTGCTGTTAATCCGGACATCATCTCAACTCTGGTGCTGGAATGCTTTTCGTGCGGAGCGGCTGAAGCGAGGTTGTTAGAGCAACTCGTGGCAGTGTTTATCTACACCTTGATGATCGAAAAGCCCACTAAAATAATCCCTTATCTGTCTTTTATTCTTGCTATCATTTTCGTATGTCTTCCGGGAAAATCATTTAGCTCAGAATCGGATAAGGATATTGGAAGTAATCACCAAAATTCACTTAAAATCTGGGTGCTCTCGGATATTCAACCTAAAAAGCGAAAGCAGAGAAAAGAATTCGAAAGGGCAATTCAGGACATTAACCAAGATGTTCCGGGCATAGATTTTGCCATAGTTGCGGGGGATATTCTTCAGGAAGTTAGTGAGGAGGGTTTTGATTGGTATCTCTCAACGAGGAATACATCTTACGTCGAGGAATGGTATGAGATTATGGGCAATCATGATTTGAACCCTGATGATGGCAAGCTTTATCAGAAGAAAATAAGGGAAGATTTGCACTATTCCATTCTAAAGGGAAACATCCTTTTTATATTTATGTCGGACGAGGTTAAAAGCTCGGCGACGGATATTTCCGATGAGACATTCAATTGGTGGCGGGATTTGGTAGTGAATAATCAGGACAAAATAATCGTGACGGTTACTCATGCTCCCCTTAAAGGAAGCAGAATCCCTTTTTCTACATTTAACAGAAGGCAGATTACTGATTCCAAACGCTTCACTGATGTGCTCAAAAAATACAGGGTTGATATATGGCTCTCAGCGCACTTACATGTGCCGGAGTGGTTTCCGAATGATATAAACAGGGTGAAAAAGTATAACGGGACGATCTTTATAAACGTCGCGGGAATTCGCACCGAGGCTTTGGGTCTCAAGCAATCCGAATCACGAGTTATTACATTTGAGTGCGGCTCGGATAAAGTACTTGTGAAGTCGCGAAACCACACAGAGGAAGAATATAACAAAGACCTTGATACCGCATTTAGACTTTCAAGGGAGTACAGGTGTGGATCGTAAGGCGTGAGGTGTTAGGTGTGAAGAGACTTTCAAAGCTGTTTCTTCTTTCTCTTCATATAATCAACGAGCAGGTATTTCCCAAGCTGGCTCGGGGTTGTAAAAAACGCACGTCCCTTATTAATCCGGGTCATTTCATCTACGAACCTTCTTAAAGACGCGCTGTCGTCGAGCATAAATGTATTTATGGTAACTCCCATTCTCGTAGAGCGCTTTACCTCTTTTAGAGTCTCAAACGTCGCCCTCGGACTGAGTCCTCCAAAAAACATGGGGAGTTCAACCTGAAGGTATCCGTCCAGGAAATAGGCCGTTGGCTGGCCATCCGTAATGAGGATTATTTGTTTATTCGGCGTCTTGTGTTTTGAGACAAGCCTTGAGGCAAGCATCAGCGCTTCCTGAATGTTTGTGAACGGGTCGTTTGAATCCCAACTTGTCGTCGCAAGCTGCTCAGGTGTGAGGGTTCTTGCCCTTGTTGAAAATCCAATTATATAGAAATTATCCCTTGGATACCGTGTTCTTATGAGATGATCAAGGGCGAGGGCAACGCGTTTTGCCGCAGGAAACCTTCCTTGAAAGCTCATTGACCAACTCAGATCCAGAAGAACCGCAGTCGTAGACTGCGTGTGGTATTCCATGTCATAGACCTCGAAATCCTCCGGGGCGACCCTTATGGGGCTTCCCTGATTTCCGCGGAGAAGGGAGTTCTTCAGCGTTCCGACTACGTTTAGGTTAAACGGGTCTCCAAATTCGTATTCTTTCGTATCTTCGGGTTTTATAGCGCCGATTCCGCGCTGTGCAGTTTCGTGTCCGCCGAACTGATGTTTCTTAATAGATGAAAATATATCCCTGAGAGCCAGCTCTCCAATTTTTCTAATCCCCTTTGGAGTAAGTTCTGTGTACTGTCCGCGAATCTTTACGAGTCCGGAATTCTCAAGAGTGGATTTAAAATCTCTAAGAAGGACAAAGGAATTGTATCCACCTTCGCTTACCATGTTCTGAAGCTCTTCGAGACTCACTTCCTTGAAGTTCCCGGAGGTAAGACTGTGCTCAAGATGCTCTATTTTTTCAAACTCCTCTATAAGATCCAGGGTTTCTTTAAATCCAAGCGGGGTTTTTCCCTTAAATCTCTCTCCATAGCGACTCGTAAAGTTTTCAACCCTTTTGATCCCTTCTAATTTTTCTTTAATTCTTTCAAATCTCTCTTTTGCATTAGAGTCCATAAAATCGTAATTTGAAAGCTTCTCGACGGCCGCGCTTAGCTTCTGAGGAAGGCTTTTGAGAAGGCTTTTTCTTCTCTGGTAATCAGGGGAAATTCTTGAGAGACTTTCCTTTAACGTGCCGAGTTCCTGCTCAACGATTTCATCTAGTTCCTTTTTGATTTCAGAGAGCGATGACCGGAGGTTGTACGTCTGAAATTGCATCTCTTTATATTTGGCAATCTCAGAGCGGAGTTCGTCAATCCCCATGACCCTTATATTTCCCCCGCGAATCCCCTGCTTCATAATCCACTCAAACGCCTCATCGGGAGTCCATCCTTCCATAAGGAAATTAGAGAACTCACGGAAAAGCTCTTGAGCCTCTAATTTGAACTCGCTTTGAATCCCATCCCATTTCAGGTATCTATAGGTTATCGTCATGTGATTAACTTAGCCACGAATTTATTCGAAGTATTTTTCTGTATTCTGTCTCCTGCATTCTTCTTTCACTTATATATGATTCTTCCACGAACCCTTTCTTTATTGAGTTTGTTGCTGAGGTGTAATCCCTCAAGCATGAATTCAACCGCTGAGGCTGTCTGAGCGGGGGTTTGCTCGATGCCAAGGGCCTCAACGCATTTTTTAAGCCCCTTTATTTCCTTTATCCCTACGAGGTATTCTTCAGAGGACATCGTATCCGAAACCTCGACATAGCCGTGCTCAAAGCTCTCAAGAAGATCGGAAAAAGCGTTAAGCGACGGGAAATAAGAATCAAAAACTATCTTTATTGCTCGCTTTATTATCTTTTCTACGATGTTTGACTCAGCCGTGTCTTCTCCCAGATATTCAAGCTCAATCTTTCCAATGGTTGAAGGGAGAATTGCGGGAAAATCCGTTATTCTTGGAGACACCTCGCGCTCTCCCATCTTAATCCCCCTTTTTTCTGCAGCCGCGAGTATGCTCTCATAATTTGCGATTGTAGTCCTTACGCTTACGCCTGAGCGCTGGTTTATCTCGTGCGAACCCCTTGCCTGAAACGTTATCTCGGCGATTATTTCCTTTATAAACTTGGGCACCTTCACGATGTATCCTTCTCTTCTTAAAACCTTTGCCTCCTGCTCCATAATCCTTATTTCCGTATCGCGCAAAGAGGGATAATGGGTTCTAATCTGTGACTGAAAGCGGTCTTTGAGCGGAGTGATGATTCTTCCACGGTTTGTGTAGTCCTCCGGATTTGCCGTAGCAACTATGCAGATATCCAGTGGAAGCCGAATTTTGTAACCCTTAATTTGCACGTCTTTTTCTTCCATTATGTTGAAAAGCCCGACCTGTACCTTCTCGACAAGGTCGGGAAGCTCGTTTATCGCAAATATACCTCTGTTGCTTCTGGGAATAAGGCCAAAATGAATCGTGAGTTCATCCGAGAGGTATCTTCCCTCCGCAACTTTTATTGGGTCTATCTCTCCAATGAGATCTGCGATTGAAACGTCGGGGGTCGCGAGCTTTTCCCCATACCTGTCCTCGCGTCTTATCCATGAGATTTCTACCTTATCGCCAACCTCTTTTGCCATGTCGCGGCACATCTTGCAAACCGGAGCATAGGGGTTGTCATTAATCTCACAGCCCTTAATAATGGGAATCTCTTCATCAAGGAGGTTTGCAAGTGCTCTAATCACCCTTGTTTTTGCCTGTCCTCTTTCTCCGAGGAAGATCATGTCGTGTCCGGCCAGAATCGAGGTCTCAATCTCCGGAATTACGCTCTCTTCATATCCGATGATGCCGGGGAAGATTGTTTCATCGCGGCGCAGTTTATCTATGAGGTTTTTTCTCATCTCCTCCTTTACAGAGAGCACCTTGTATTCGCTGGCTTTGAGTTCCATAATTGTTCTCGGTTTTTGAGACATATATCACTTTCTCCTTCTGTCTGCACGAGCAGCTTAATTGTAACTATTATTATAGAGAACGGCGGATTAAATGTCTATGGATGAATATCTAAATTGTAAAACATCTCAATCTGTGCAATCGGCTCTAGGTGAAGCGCGACTTGGGCGCTCCTTTGCAGAATCAAACGCAGTTGCAAGTTGTGAGTTATCTAATCCAAAATGAGATTAAATATAGACGAATCAATATTAACCACGTTTCTCAATTTTTCAGGCACGGTGATTTGAATCCTATCGCCATAACGGGAAAGGCGGTTGAGCAATTGATTCAAGTACTGAACCTGAGCCTCGTGGAAGTCTTCTATGTGGAGAGTAATAGACGAGGTTGTGTTTTGTAGGATCTTCTCCAAGTGGTCTGCAGCGGGGGCAAAGAAATCCCGGTCCAGACGCCCTGTTACGGAGATCGAAAGATTGGCAGCAGCATTTTTCACCTGATTTATGGACACCTCTAAAGCGCCGCGATTGAGGTATCGCTGAAAAGCCTTTTCAATCAATCCCAGATAGCTACCGGACAGGCGGTTTGCTTCCTCAAACTCCTGAATAAAATGTCGATCAACATAGTCCCGCATTGCCAATCCGACAATCCAGTCCTGTATCACCAGCGGAATCTGACCTGGGTTGGAAAATGGAATGGAACGCAGAAAATGAAACATACGCGATGTACCGCCAGGCACTAACCCATGTACAAAGAATCTCCCCAATATTCTCAGCTGTTCTTTCCGCGAATAGGCGGGCTTGTAAACCGATTTCTTGAGATAATGTATTTTATTTTTGATCCTATCTGCAATGCTGCGATTGTCCAGGAGGCGATAGTAAAGAGCGCGGTAGCCGCTCACCATCTCTGCATACCCCATTTGTTTTGGGATAATATTTGTGTTTAGTTTTGTATTGTCTATTCCCTGGTTGTTCGCATCGAGGATAAGCCTGCCCTCTTTTTCCAGTCGTTCATAAAGAGGCGTTTTCGGGGCTGCTGTAAGCAGTCCGATCATCGCCGACTGAATTCCTGAATTCATAATAAACCTGTATTGCTTATCGAATACTTCTGTAGTATCGTTATCAAATCCTACTATAAACCCGGCCAGGATCTCTATCCCATAGGAATAAACCTTACGAATTGAACTCATCATATCCTGGCGTGTATTCTGAAACTTTAGCGTCTCTTTTAAGCTATCCTCATCTGGTGATTCTATCCCTATGAATACCCATCCAAAATTCGCATCCCGAAATAATTCCAGCAGTTCATCATCCTGGGCAATGTTCAAAGAAGCTTCTGTGCCAAAATTAAACCAGTAGTTGTGCTCTCTCTGGTAGTCACTAATAAATTTAAGCAACTTCTTTGCCAGAGGCTTGTTTCCAATCAAATTATCGTCTACAAAAAAGACTCTGCTTATATTCAAACTCCTTAGTTGGTCCAGCTCTTTTCCTATCTGTTCCAGAGACTTGGTGCGGGGCTTGCGTCCGAACATGACAATGATGTCGCAGAACTCACACCTGAATGGACATCCCCTTGAGAACTGCAGGCTCACTGCCTGGTATTTATCTAGTTTCAACAAATCAAATCTGGGCACCGGTGAGTCGGTCATGGCTACTTCACCACATTCATGGTACAGCCTCTTGGGCTTGCCCTCCTCGAAGTCCCTGCAAAACTCCTTCCATATATACTCGGCTTCTCCGGCTATGACTGTGTCCGCGATGAGTTCATAGAACTCTGGACACAATGAGGCATAACTCCCCCCTGCAACTACGAAGTATCCTTTCCTCTTGTAGAAGCTAAGCAGCTCTTTCTGACGTTTAAATTGAACCCCCATCCCGCAAATCCCAATAATATCTGCCCTTGGATTCAAGGGGATAGACTCTATGTTTTCATCAACAATTGCAATTTCCCAACTCTCCGGACACAAGGCCGCCAGAGTGGCCAATCCCAGGGGTGGGTGTACGGCTCTTTTATCCGTCAGAATTTTGTCAAGCGTCCATTTAAAACTCCAGAAGCTCTCTGGAAACCTGGGATTTATCAGCAGTAGCCTCATAGACTCCTCCACCACTCTTATTTACCTGACTTGCATATAGCTCTATTTATATCACAAAATGCAGTTTAATGTCAATAAAAATTTCTCTATAATACCACGTGTCTATTTTCTCTACAACTTGGATATAGTTCCTGGAAAAGGTTATACTCAATCGGGTTATGTCTCAAATTTCAGAAAACTCAGTTAAGTGGATTTACTTAGAACAGGTTGATTACTCTAAGGGACTATCTTCTCAACGAGAGATTCACAAAATGGTTTCTTCGGGTGAATATAAGGGGTTTCTTCTTCTTGTCGAGCATAAGCCCGTTATTACGATTGGAAGGTTTGGAGACGAAAATAACGTTCTGCTCTCCGAAGAGGAGATAAGAAGACGCGGGGTAGAGATTTGGAGGATTGAGCGCGGAGGGGATGTTACATTTCACGGTCCGGGTCAGCTCGTTGGTTACCCCATAATCAATCTTAGGGATTTCAACCTTAGAATTAAATCTTATGTCTACCTCCTTGAAGAAACTCTGATTGTGGTTCTTGGAAAATTCGGCATAATAGGAGAGAGGATTAAAGACCACACTGGGGTTTGGGTGGGTAGAGAAAAGATTGCGGCAATAGGGGTATGCGTGAAAAACGGGATTACGATGCACGGGTTTGCATTAAATGTAAATACGGATCTTAACTACTTCTCTTTTATAGTTCCATGCGGAATCTCAAACATGGGAGTAACATCAATGAAAGAGATTTTGAGCAGAGAAATCCCTCTTGAAGAAGTAGCAGTAGCCTTCGTTGAGGAATTTGGAAAGAGGTTTCAAATAGGTACGAGTTTAGCCACAGAGAGCACAGAACTTGCATAGTCTATTAGAAGTCTTTCTCTCCGTTCTCAGTAAATTCTGCGGCTAATAATATTGAGTTTTATTCAGCACGCTCGTGGATTTCCAGAGCATTGAAGAAATAGTTTATCTCAAACGATGCGGATTCAGGCGAATCAGAGCCGTGAACTATATTTCTCTCGACGTTTGAAGCAAAATCCCTTCTAATCGTTCCCGCTGCGGCTTTTGCTGGATCCGTAGCTCCCATGATTTCGCGTACCGTTGATATTGCATTCTCGCCTTCGAGTGCCATTACGACGCATGGACCTGAAGACATAAAATCGGTGAGGCTTGAGAAAAATGGCCTTTCTCTATGAACGGCGTAGAATCCTTGCGCTTCCGCTTTTGAGAGTTTCACCATTTTAAGGGCGATCACACGGAGTTTTCTGTTTTCAAACCTTTTTATTACTTCTCCTATGAGATTTTTGCTGACTCCGTCGGGCTTTACGATTGAGAGCGTTCTTTCCAATTTGTTTGACCTCTGTTATATAGAATGATAACTATTTTTGGGCTATGTACGAGCGTTGATGTAAATCTCCATCTCCTTCTGATCCTGCGCATGCGGCTTTTGAAAAGCCTATGAGAAACGCAAAATACAAAGCATTTGACGGGATGTGGAGATTAAAGTCGGCAAGGCTGTGAATAAGCAGAGACACGATCCCCGACGGTGCTCCGAGGATCAGAAAGAGTCTAAAATAGTCTCTCCTTTGAGAGAGTTGTCCCATGGTTCTTAGTAGAGAAAATATGAACAGAGCGAGCGCAATAAAGAGAGAGATAAATCCTAAGAGGCCGGTTTCAGCCGTAAACTGAATATAATCGTTGTGTGCGTGTATATATAGAAGTGCCTGCTCCATATATTTTTTATAGAGTGGATAAACGTAGCCAAATGTCCCAAAGCCAGTTCCGAAAAGCGGAAAGTCTCTTATAATCCTTAGCGAATCCTTCCAGACTAGCGTTCTTCCGGGGGCATCCGATTCAATTTGAAGAAATCTTTCAAATATGGGATGAAGCCCTATCCAGAGTCCGTATATCAGGGCGATGGCCAAAATAAAAAGAATCAGTATTGCCTTTTCCATCCTGTCCTCTTTAAAGCTATAGTAGGCAAGATAAAAGAAAAGGAGGGATAAAAGGACACTAAATATGCCCATCCTTGATTGTGAAAAAAACAGGGCGAGGAGGGCTATTCCGAGCAGAAAGAGGAGAAGAATCTGTTTCTGAAAGCTACTTGATGAAATGACGTTCTTTAAGAAAGAGTTGCGTCTTCTGCGCTGCTTGTCTAGCGACAGGGCGTAGCCAAGAATGAGGGGAAGACACATTTCAAGGAATCCGGTAAAGTGGTTCCGGTTTAGAAATGTTCCTCTGGCAGATTCCAATCCGGGCCCCGCGGCGGTGTTGCTCGTGGCCATATATTGGTATATTCCATAAGCGGCTTCAATGAGCGCTACTGCGAACACGGGGATGAGCAGTAGCTTTAATTGATTCTTTGCCCTGAAACTTCTCGATACGACCAATCCGAATGCTACGTATGAGAGTAAGAGGAGGGTTTCTCTCCATGTGCCATGGAGATAAAGGCTTATTGTGAATGCGCTATTTTCTTTGCCGAATCCAATGGCTGAGAGCACTGATTGGTTCTTTTCCCAAATTTCTAAACTCTTTCCTGACACGATTCCTAAAATGAACTCTGGGAGCGGGATGATTTGAAGTAAACAGATAAATAAAAACACAAGGAGCGGCAGGCTCTTTGTGCTCAGTTTAATTTCCCTTTCCTTACACAGAGACCACAAAAGCCAGAGGGCAAAGAGTAAAAAACATTGAGTTTGAACTAGAAACAATGCCAGGGGATCTGGACTCCTGCTCCTTATCAGGAGGGGTGAGAAGAAGAGAAGAGAAAAGGTGAAAAAATAGATCAGTTTCTCCAGTATGGGGCGGACGATGGTCATGTTTGCATTATAATAACATAATGTGGCTTTAACGTAAGGGGTAGCAGATTTGATATTTTAGTAGTGCGTTTTGGAGTTTATAAATTCACGAGTTGGTGCTTTTGTCTGAATCCTATATGTCTGCCTTTATGTGCAGACGGACTTTGTTGAGGAGTATGTCTTTTTGGATTGGCTTTACTATGTAATCTACAGCGCCTAGGGAAAGAGCCGTAAACTTATATTCTATTCCTCCGAGGGCAGTTGTAAATATTACGGGAATATGCGCAGTTTCATTGTTTGTCTGCAACCTGTGACAGACATCGTAACCGTTTACGTTCGGCATCATAACATCAACCAGTATAAGATCGGGCTTGGATTCGGCGGCTATCTCAAGGGCCTTATCTCCGCTATCAGTGGTAATTACGTTGTAGCCGCCGTTTAGCAAGAGTAGTTCTAGTAGCCTGAGTGTATCCTCGTCATCGTCAATACATAGTATTAACGGTTTTGACAAATCATTCATAGACCACCTTCACACGTGAGATATAGTTTAAAAGCTCACCTACCCGTTTGCGAACCTCCCCGGGATTCCTATCTTTTGCGGCCTGCTCAATAGATCTACCTATATCGGTGATGGGATCAAATCCATAGCCGGCGCCGGAGCCTTTCATACTGTGTCCCAGGATTCGAGCGGTTTCATAATCACCTTGGTCTAAAGCCTTCAGGATGGATTGAATATCCTTATGCCTGTTTTCCAGAAATCCGGGTATAAGCTCTTTAAGCTCGATATCCACGCGCGCTATGATATTTTCATCCTGCTCAGTGTCACTGTTTTGTGTCATGCTGTTACGCTCCTTATGTGGCGTTGTATATTTATGAATAGTTTCCATTATAGTAGCTCTTTTTGAGAATATTTTGTTTATTGAAGAACACAGGGGGAAGATCTTCATTTATCACCTCTATCCTTACTTGATTGCAGCCTCCATCTTTTGCCCTATAAAGAGCCAGGTCAGCTGCGGTAATCAATTCTGCAGGTGAAGAGTTTTGTTTAGGAACTGTGGTGGCAATCCCCAGACTTATAGTAACCTGTTCACTAATTTGAGAGTTAGTATGTGGAATCTCCAGGGCTTCAAGACTGGCGCGTAGTGTCTCTGCTATAGCGGCGGCCCTTCCGGCTTCTGTCCTTGACAGGAGAATCGCAAATTTCTCTCCCCCGTAGCGGGCTATCAAATCTGTAGGTCGTTTCACCACGCCCTTTAGCGAATCTGTCACCCGTTTTAGGCAGTCGTCGCCCATTTGATGGCCGTATGTATCGTTATAAGCCTTGAAAAAATCAA
>JBLNAE010000015.1:0-5342 GCA_050259195.1 Ignavibacteriales bacterium | reverse complement strand
TCATAGCGAAGCAGAGAATGATGTCGAAGCAGCACTTAAGCTGTATACAGATGACATTATCTTTGAAGCGGCCGCTCTCAATGGCCTCAATCGGGCTTTTTCTGGAAAGGAAGCCGTAGCCAAGTTTTATCGTGGGCTTTGGGCCACGATGGGAGATGTGAAGTTTCAATCCCTCCAACGATTCGCCACTGAAGACCGCGTCGTGGACGATAGCCTCGCGACCTTCAAGGTGGTACGCGATGGTGTCTGGCCGCACTTTTCCGCTGGACAAAAGATTGAAATGCGTCTGGTCCACATCTTTGAGATGCGAGACGGCAAGATTTCAAAGGAAATTATTTTTGATATGGGGCGCCCCATATAAGGGATACACTAGGTATCATCGTTCCCACGTATTTGACACACCCCTTCCCTACAAGAATTCGCTTTTTTGCCTCTTTATTTGCCCTTAGGTATCGAGACAATACCAAAAGTGTTAATTGATCTTTCGCTTGCATGTCCATACAAACGCCATTGTACCTTTGGGTAACATTTTTCATGATCTAATTCACCACTTGTTTACAAACAAGCCTTTATAGTAGAATAAACATAGCTCCTATTTATCTCGTTATCTGGCCCTGAAGATGAGAGTCCGCGCGCTCACTTCAGGGCTTTTTTTGCCCACAAGCTCGGCTCACCCTACTTGTTTTTGAGTCAATTGCGACAGTAGAACTTATAACTTTTATCGCACTTTTCAGAAGATTAAGACTTTTTCCCCTTTAAAAATCAAGTCTTGTGTGTCAATAGCGAATGGACTTACAATTTATGATGGAATAGAGAAGGAGGAAAATAAGATGGAGTTAAAGCAGAAAAGCCACAAGGGAAAGCCATTTGTAGACCCCAAGCTAATCAAAGGTCAAAAGCTAGATGAAGTAACCTTCCTAGCAGCCTATTCAGCAAATACCGCAATAGCTCCCAAAAACGATCCCAAAAGCCATTTCATACTCCCCATGTTCCCTATACGGTAGTATCATTAAAAGGCTCTTCATTCTTCCACGTTCCTCCAGTGGAAACACTCTCTCAGAACCTCACTCTGAGGGAGTGTATATAAGCACCAACGAACCCCATCTCGTTTTTCAATCAGTAGTGACAGTAAACTTACTACAAAACTTCATTGTAAACCTCCGTTGGAAAGCCCTGAAGAGTCGAAGAGATAACTTCAGGGCTTTTTATTGTCCTACTTCTTAGTCTTATCTAAATAATCTTGTTCTCCAATCGCCATAAGTGATATAATCCCTCTTAGGTCGTTTCTTTCCTTTTTTTTCTCTCCTCAAGGGGGTGATCATAATAGAAGTGGTTAAATCAATAATAATATGATCGGCTAAAAGAGGAGTGAAAATTATAGCATTTGCTATAACGTTTCTGTTTTTAATAGTGCTAGTTTTGCTATTAATGAGAGTATTCAAAGTGAAAACACCAAAGATTCCAAAGACTAAGATAAAAAAGAATTAGACACTTCCACCCCATTTACTATCATCCCTAGTAAATTGACGTTTCACAGATGTTTCACACCGCGCGGTTTTCACCACCTCACCCACTTGTTTTTCAATCAGTAATGACAGTAAACTTACTCTTGGTTCATGACACTTAAATCTCCCTGCCCTGAAGTGTACCTCCTTTCGCTTCAGGGCTTTATTTTTCAAACACCCAGCTAACGTTTCACGGATGTTTCACGCATTACACTAAAAGAGATTACTAACTTGTAATACTCAGAACATATTCCGGTCATCTTTCTATGATATCGTCTATTAGTCTCTATCACCCCCATCCTCGTCCAGATTGCTTCCTGCATGCTATAGGCGGCTCCGAGACACTCTCTCAGAAGATCCAACGCTGAGGGAGTGTATCTACAGTACAATTCGTAATGGAGCTAGGGGAGCACGGCAAACTCAGGCGTTCCCATAAATATTATTCTCATATTATTACAGAGTATATTGGTAAACCTAAAGCTGTTCAATTTAATGGGGATTACCAAATAACCTTAAGTTGTGCAAACTTTTCAAAATGACGGAAGTCCCTATCGCGTGTGATCAGAGGAGTGTCATAATCCAGACAACTCTGAGCAATGAGAGTGTCTGCTTGTTTAGGCAGTTTTGGATCACTAAGAATTTCGGTTAAAACTACTGGTGGCAGAATTAAAGCTTGGGCGTTTAACGCGTCTTCGATGGCATTCACATCGCTTCCGCTATCACATGCAAGAAAAGCAATCAGCGAGCTGCTATCTACAGCGATCATTTTCGGTCGTGCTTAATTTCATCTATAGTCTTGGAGAATCTGACTTTGCCCTTCATATTTCGTAAACGTTGAAACGACTTAGTCGCAGCGAGAAGCTGAAGACCGCGCCTGACAGTTTCAGATATTCCCTCCCTTGTCTGCGCTTGGGCGTTCTTTAGGAGTTCTTCTGGAACTTCGACCGTAATCTTTTTAGCGGTTCTCATTTTTTTCCATCCCTGGTAAAAATCCGTCTTATTGACCGTATATACTACCATATATCAATATAGAACATAGCCTACTGCTTTCTCAAATAGTTGCTGTCTATCATACGAACATACACATTATCCTAACAGCCGCCGTTAACAGTATTGTTCCCTTCATTCGATTCATTTACCTGGTTGTTGGAATCAACATTAATTGTAAACGAGCAATTGGGGCTGCAGCTTACAGCAAGATCGAACAAGAGGTCAACAGATCCGCCTGCGGGAATGGCAGGAGTGTTAAGGGTGAACGGTCTATTACCAAAGGTAACCGTCGTCTTTGACGGGCCTGCATCAGCATCTCCTTGATTCTTAACTGTGACTCTCAACAGCTTTCCGCCCCCTTCAATCCTGCAAAACGCAGTTAGACTCGTGCCTGATGGACTGAAAGGCACCAAATCTGGCAGATGTTGACGTGTTGTTACAATAGACACTGACTTAAGTCCCAATATGGTAACTTTATGACGAAACAAAAAGTCAGGCGAATTGTCGTTGTCACGTAGGATGGAAGACACCTTGTAGTGTAATGTTCCTGGGGCATTGGGGTTGTAGTCTATCTCATCTATCCAGATTCCGATCTCCTTTACGTGCTGATCATCAGTTGAATAACGTAATTCCCAACCTGTGAGCATCGGTATCACATATTTGAATGGGATATTCTCAATGACAAAATCTTGTGTTCGAACACCTGCTGAATTATTTGAACCCCCACTAAATCCCTCTATAGGGAGAATCGAAAAAGGAGGTTGTATCACCCCCATATCATTGCCGCCCAATCCAGAAACCATTTCACCAAACCTATAATCCCTTCTCGTATCATTATCTTTGAAAATGGCGTATGTCTCCCAACTCACATAGCCAGGATCGGGAGGTACGGAATCCACCAAGCTTGGAAGACTCCGAGTAGTATCTCCCAGTCCCTTTTCATATTTCTTTCCATTCTCCATAAAAGTTTCGCTGTGGTCTAGATTGTACCCTATTTGAAGCAGGTGGTGGTCACCCCCACCACCCCAGTCGAACCCAAATCCACGGGGGAGTACAGCAACAGTCTTAATGGTAGCGAAATCAGGGTTTTGGAGAAAACTAGGAAAAGATGAAAGAGCTGTATTAGTTCCTTTGTTATCAGCGAAAAAGTAGTTTGCATCACGGGTCATACTGGGGTCGCTGGAACAGGCTCCATCATTATGATCAACGGTAAGATTAATCTGTGAGCTATTCCAGGCAACAACTGTGTAATAGTAACACCAATTATAAGGGTTACCGAAACCACTATCTGTAAGCACACCCCCCGCCTGCCATTTGAGTGTTCCCTTATCTAGTCCGATATTGCCGATTAAGGTTGCGAGTCCTGCTACATGGTGATCGCTGTCGAGGTATTGTAAATGCCACCCATTAAGAAAAACAGTAGCGTTAGTGGCGTACTGAGGGATGCCTAGGCTTTGCTCAACCTTGATAAAGTCCTGTGTTCCAGAATTTTTTGATTCCGCACAGCCGAATCCATGGTACACATATATTGTTCCATCATTAATTACTGGGGGGTTCGTCCCATGATCGCTATCAGTTAACTGTTTAACTGGAGCCTCCTTGAACCGTGTGCATAAATCTTTTGGATTTGTATTAAATGAGCATGATACAAAAAGAGTTGTAATTAGACCTGCAAGCAAAGTCAGAAAAGCTCGTCTAAGAAATAAATTCTTTGCGTCCTTCATTTTCCTCCATCCTCCTGTATGAATTTAATAGGACCAATTTGTGAATTGCTCCTACTGATTTATAGAATTACCATTATGAAGTCTTAAATATCATAATCGGGGATTAGAAATCAAGTAGTTTTTTACGTCAAGATGAAAATATAGATAAACCGCGATCAGGGCATTAATCTGGCCGCCAGAACCACCTTCAGGGCTTTTTATTTCTCGCACCGTCTTAATAAAACCTTACATTTTCTCTAAGCCCATAGAGTTTTGTGATATTGTTTCTCTTGCAGCTCAGCTAGAGAAATGGGCATTGGGTAAATAACGTGGAGGTAAGGAATGGTTCTTTTTATGAGAATAGGCAGTTGGAGAATCAATTTTATTTGATAAGAGATTATCCTTTGTGAGATAAAATAGGAATAGAAAAACTTTGTGTATAATATGGGTTAAAGACTGGTCATGTGAAAAATGTGCGAATGAGAAAGTAGATATAGTTTTTGATGACTCCTAGGCTTTCCTAGCCTAATCTTAGGATAGAAAATGAGATCTATTTCTATCATTTTTCTGGTTATCCTTGTTGCAACATGTACATATACCTCATCACTCGGGTTGGCTCAGGACGATAATGAATTTCCATTTGGAGAAACAGACTTAATTCGACTAGCTAAAGGAGAAGCTATCATAAGGTCTGATCCATCCGATAAGAGGAGAGCGCAGGCTGCTATTTGGATTGACTCACCAGCCCAGCCAATTTGGAGCGTATTAACTGACTGCAGTCACTCCCCTGAATTTATCCCGCATTTAAAGAGTTGTAGGATCTTGCAAGATGGGAGGGATACTCGGATTACTGAACAGCAGGTTAAATTCTCCACGTTTCTACCTACGTTCACATATGTCATCCAATCAAAATATCAGAAATTCAGGCGAATTGATTTCAAGAAAGTCAGTGGAGATTTAAAGGCTATCGATGGCAGTTGGGTCTTAGAGGAGATAGCTGATGGCCGATATACGATATTAGTGTACTCGCTTTTTTTGGACCCTGGATTTTTTGTTCCTCAGGGGATGATACAGCGAAGTTTGAAAAAGGATCTACCTAACGTTCTATTGGCCGTGCGGAATCGCGTCTCGCATTTATCCCACC
>JBLNAE010000014.1:0-6736 GCA_050259195.1 Ignavibacteriales bacterium | reverse complement strand
TAATACTGTGTTAACGTCCCATCTATTTTTGCCCTTCTCACAGCGTATCCAAAAATCAGTATACTGAGCGGTAGTATAATAATTGAAAAAATAACTAATGCTAATATATTAGGCATTAACTCACTTAAAGAATATCCCTTAAGCAGTGCAAGCCTCATTCCTTCCAAAGAGTAGGTAACTGGGAGGAGATAAGAAAACTTCTGTAGCCAACCCGGTAAGACTGAAATAGGAAAGTATAATCCTCCTAAGAGTCCTGAAATGCTGGTAAACGTCCAGCTTATTGGGTCTCCTCTCTTCATTATCATAATAAAACTTGCCGAGATTATCCCCAAACCGCTAAAGGAAAGGATAGTTAAAAGGAGAATAAGCAAAGCCCCCACCAAATTCGCATTACTCATATTGACGCCGAATACAAAAACTCCTAATAGCAAGTACACCGCTACTCTAAAAGATGCCCATATAAAACTATAAAGAGACGAAGAGAATATAATAGTTGAAATCTCCGTCTGGGTTACAAGGAGAGCTTCCAGGGTTCCAAGCATTTGCCCTTCTCTAATGCTTTCTGAAAGACTCCGCATCGATACTCCAAGATAGCTGTAAAATGCAATTCCGATAAGAACAAAGGAAAAATAGTTTCCTCCATATGGTTTAAGATACTTTACTCCAACATCTCCAAGGAGCTTCGATATAAAGAAAAACGTTAACGTTGAGACGAGTATGCCAAAAAGCTGCATAAGAAATGAAAACCTGTAGCTTGTTTCACTTATAAAATCTCTCCATACAAAGGCAAGTGGTTTTTCTATAGGAATAAACACAAGATTTATCCTCCAATTTTTTTATCTTCCATATCCACGACCTTTGAAAACAGCTCCTCCAAAGAAATTTCTTTTTCATAGAAGGAATAAATTTTCCCCCCGATATCCGTTATTTCTTTAATTACTCGAAACACAGCTCCATCCTCATATTTGGTTTCAATTTCAATCTGAATGCTGTTGGGTAAAGAACCGTTTGATATCGGTGTGATCTCTTTAACGAAGGGTATATTATGAATCTTTTTTAACAAGCCGTTTTCTGGATATTTAAGTTTAATTACATACCTTTTATCTGAATTAAATTCCCTTTTTATTTCTCCAACTTCACCAGCGATTTTCACCTCTCCTTTGTGAATAATAGCAATCCGGTCACACAGTTCCTCAGCCTCTTGCAGGTTATGAGTTGTAAATACTACCGTCTTTTTTCCCTCTCCAACAAGTGTTTCTTTTATAAGCTTCCTTAAGTTTTGCGCAGTAACTGGGTCTAAGCTCCTCATCGGTTCATCCATAAAAATAACCTCAGGGTCTGTAAGAAGCCCTCTGGCTATTGCAAGCTTTTGCCTCATCCCTGTAGAATAGTCCTTAAACATTCTGTCAGAGTCATGTGTAAGCTCTATAAGTTCTAGCAATCTCTTTATCCTCAGTTCAGACTCATGGTTAGAAACATTATTAAGTTTTGCAAAAAATCTAAGGTTCTGCCTTCCTGTAAGTCGCCAATAAAAGCTCCTCTCATCACTCACTACGTAACCTATCGTGCTTTTTATTTTCCTTTCATTCTTTGTAACATCCAAGCCATTAACAAATGCTTTTCCTGAAGTAGGAAGAACCAGGGTGCAAAGAATCTTTATAAGTGTGGTTTTACCGGCACCGTTTGAACCAAGAAGACCAAACAACTCTCCATTTTTTACCTGAATATTTACATTACTAAGAGCCGTAATCTCCTTCTTTCTAAAAGGGTGTAAAAACAACTCACGGTATCTCTTTGTTACCGGAAACCTTTTCGTAAGATTATGTGTCTCTATAGAGTAAGACAATGGTTAATCCTCAAATTGAATCTCTTTTCATTGATGAGATTTCTAATATAGATTTTCTATATTTCAGAAATAACCTAAAAGGACGAGCTAAGTAATAAAGATAGAGCTTTTTAGATGATAACGGAATCGAATACCAGTTGGACATAACCTCACGTGTAGGAAATATTGTGGCAAGTAAGATTCTTATCTTATCCACAAATTTATCTGTCACTAAAAATTGAATAAGAGGGCCGGGAACATTCGGGGAAATCTCATCCTCAGTAAAGATTTGCTTCTCTATAACAGAGACTACTCTTGAGTCAATGGCAGCTTCAGGAGACTTAAGCAACTCTGGCAACTTGCTATTAACTCTGTATAATTTATTTACTAAATACAGTATGGAATAAACAGGTCTATTAATCCCATATCTGCTGACTTCATCTTGAAATTGTATCCAGTTAAGTCCATCCCCATAATGCCTTAGAGTTTCGGAAATATCACAAAGCCCTCTCAGTAGAGATTTATTATAGCCGTGATTAAATAGATGCACGCAAAGATGAACCACCATATCCTCAGCAGATGGTATCAGCACATTGCAATTGGCAATCTTCCCTTCTCTAGCCCTCTCCCACCATTTACCAATATCTATGTGGAAAGGGCGATCTATTATGTTATGATGAATCTCTACTACCATAGACTTATCAGTGGCAATATAAGGGGGCAGATGAAAGTGATGGTGTCTGTACCATTCTTGAGAATTGCCATTCATGTAAGTGCTATAATTGAGAGTGGACATAATCCGCTCAGCATAGGGCAAGTCCTCTTTTCTTACAAGCAGATCAATGTCCCCCATTGGCCTTAGAGCAATATCACCATAAATACTTTGGGCTAAGGCCACACCCTTCAGGACAATTACATCCACTCCTCTCTCACCAAATCCCTCCAATATCCTGCGCAACTCCGTATAGAGATACATATTCCTGGCCATGTTCCCATAGTATGCCTTTTTAAGCTGATCCATAACCTCCTGGGGAATACCAGCGATGTTCTTCAGATTGTGGTATAGAAGCGGAGCAATCCCATGCCAGGAAGCAGACCTTAATACCTCTTCCCAGTTTAATGGGAGACTAATAATGCTCTTAATCTCATTGAGTGTATTCTCAGAAATCCTAGTCCGTGCACAGCATAATAGCAGCTTATTCTCATTAGATATATTCATATCAGCCCTAAGATATTGCCTCTTGTACAGTCTGCTCATTTATTTTTGGAAAGCAATATGTCAGTTTGTATGTCTTAGCTATCTCAATATCCCTCTCCAGGAATATATCCCCATTATATAGAAGCCATGCATGTCCCTCCAGTTTCTCTCTCGATGCTCCATCTGGGAATCTCACTCCAAAGCATATATGAACATCCATACCCCATTTACGCAGAAAATGATAAAGAACTAAAGACCTCCTAAGACATGTGGTTCTATACATCCAGAGGTTACGGCTAAGTATATAGTCCGTAAATTTTACCACCTTATCTTTTGTTTTCTCCAAGTCTAGGTTGTTGTAAACTCTTAAATCCCGAGGGGTAAGAACTTTCATAAGCTTGGGAATTGATAAAAGCTTAATAAGAAAAGGTAGAATTGTTACAAGAAGGAAAATTTTAATAAATAACTCGACTTCTTCAAGCGAGCTAAAGTTGGCTCTTATTCTCATAAACTTGAGGTTCCGCATCATCTAATTACTTATGCTACTAAACGTGTACTATCCTCAACCAAAGTATATCATCAAGCGAAGAAGCGAGGAATCTTATTCAAGTTTTCTTTTCTTATCGGCAGCTTTGTATATCCTAATTCGTTGGGAACGTGATATAATCTCTTCCCTCCAAGCCTTTGATTTCGAATCCCAAAACCTATTGGATGCATTCCTGGAATTATCATCTTTATGACATATAAACCTGTATTAACTACATCGGAGGTGGTACAATCCACAGCAATAACATCCATCTTCTTTTTTTTAAATATACTTAAACAATGCTTCAGATCACTTAGAGAGTCTTTTGTCTATGAGTCTTTAATTTCATCAAAGTTTTGGTATGTCTTGCTTTCTATAATAAAATCAAGGTGCTTAAGCATCTTAGTGGCAAAGTATAGGTTACTGTGGTCTTCCGGGCTTCTTAGCTCATCGAAACCTGGAACCTTTACTTCTTCTATTTCCCTAGGATTAGCTAAATAATAAGCAAAACTCCTTAAGGTCTCCCTAATGCCCTTCATGAGTGCAATCTCAGGATTAAGATGACAACCAGCACCACTAAATAAAGCTGGTTTCTTATTACGTCTATTAACTATAAAAACACAAAAAGCAGGAATCCCTATATCAGTTGTTATATTTTGTATTATGACGTCAAACCCGAAGCCATTTACTTTTCTTACAATTCGAAGTGCCTCAAGAGGTAAGGAATCTATAGATATTTTTGGCATAGAAAGCCGGCTAAACCACATGATCATAAGGCCGTCTCTCTCAATAACTTCGAAAATTCCTCTCAAAGTCGCCTCAACTCTCGATGTATGTGCAGCCGCACCATTACTGGTTTCCGCACAAAGTCTATCTTGACTAGCTCCCGTACACACAAAATCAGCTGGTATGAGAACAGGCTCTTTTGTTATTAAGTTAAACCCAGATGTCCAACTTATCGGAAGGTCTTCTGAAAACCTCTTCCAGGGGAAACTTTCCTGTAGATATTGATTTTCTGAGAACAAAACCACTTCTCCAGGATTGATAGCGTGTTTTCGTACTTCTCTGTAAGTAGCTCTTAAGAGATTTTCTCGGTCTCGTCTTTCACAGCAATATCTTTCAATCGCCTCCGCTAGAGCAGAACATTTTGCATCTTCACAGATTTCCCCCGTACCTCCGGAGAAGATAAAATCGTGTGGCTTCTGCAATCTATTTGGAAAACTACCTATTGCTAGCCATCCATATGTTCCGAATAGATTTAAATACTTCGATCCACTGTATTGTAGAGACTTCTTGATAATCCCTATCCTCTCATCCTCTAGCTTCTCCAACTCCTGTATTAATGAGCTTATACCCCTATTGGCAATTCTCTTTCCATTCAATAACTCAACCCATCTGTTTCGCTCTCCGTACATAAAAGTACTTATGCTTAATTTCTTCCTACTCCCCCCGTTACAAACCGAACAATTAGGAACCTTTCTTACAGGATGAACTCCGCCAGATAAAGTCTCAAAGTTCTGAATATATACATTACCCACCGTTAGAGGAGTCTTAGCCTTTGAAAGGAAATTTATGACCTCTATTACAGCAAACTTGTTTATAATGTCGGAGTAAAAACGAGGGATAGGACATTTGATTCCTTGACCATTCTCTAAGAGATAGTCATTAAACGCCCTATCTTCTTCAAGGTGTTCACTATTACTTAGCAGTCTCGTTTGAAAACAGCTGTAACAGGAGCCTTCTTTAGAAACAGTAAGCGGCCCTACAAAACCCTCTTCTTTCAAGAGGTATATAGGAATCCATGGAATGCGATTCTCCAAACAAGCTTTGTTTACTAGGTTAAATATAGACGGCTGGTAGGTATCGGGTGCACAAATGAGTAAATCATATCTCCCCCTTAGTCCAGAAATAACCCCATGATCTAATTCTTTATACAGGATTTTAACATTTATATGATTGTTGTTTATACCCACTATCCCAATATCTTGAAATGCATCTAGGTCTCTGGGTTTTATTTTTTTGTTGTCTACTAGTAGTATTTTTCCAACCCCTGAGGCTGCTAGAGAAGATGCAATAGAGCGCCCAAGTATAGCCGCTCCTAGAATAACAACCCTTGCTTTTCTAAGATTACTTTGAAACTCATACTTGTCCCCGTGAGAACGAGAGAAGTATTCGAGATTGCTCTGGTAGTACACAAGCTCACTTCGGGATAGTTTTTTTGGAATTTTAGCTGATGCGTCCTCTAAGACACCCTCGTTATTGAGCATGCTAAGGGCAGTTATTACATCCTCTTCATAGTATTCGCCTAGAATGTTTAAAATCTCTTCTAAAGAATGTTCTCCTTTCAGAAGAGGTAGCATAACTTCTAAGAACTCTTTAAAGCTTTTACCCTCTACTTTAAATAAGCCTTTTCCTCTGAATAGAACATAATTATCGGTTGGTATAACGTAACAGGTATCTTTTACTTAGGCTTAGTGGGTAATAGGTCAGAAGCCGGCATCTTTCTCTCTATAAGCAAAATCTTTACTCATCTATAATCTTGACCAGTCCTTCTCTAACGAGCTCATCTATTAGATCACATACATTTTTCTCAGCAGTTTCTCTATCAACTTCAAACTCTTCTCTGACCCTCCGGACAATCTCGCTAAGATTAATGCCATTGTTAAGCAATTGCCAGACATATATAGCGGGTTTATTCAAGGTATAATAAGTCTTTGTCTCAAGGTTCAGTAACACAGCTTTGTCATCAAGCTCTGTACAGGTTATTTCTGAATAGGGTTCGATTTTTTTACCTATCATCTTCAACGAGTTCCCCTGATTCTATAAGTCAAATACCAAAACACAGCTTCTAATAGAAAAACCTCTGACCTCGGTCTTGCCCCTCAATCAAATAAAATCCTTCCTCATCGCTCCTACTAGCGCCATGGCAGGAGTTCAAGTATTTTCTTCGGGTCTTTGTAAAGATCGAGCCCAACCGACATTTGGTAGCAATCCGCTTGATATACAAGCTCCTTTATAATTTCAAGTCGCTGCCTTGCTACCTGATTGTCAAAATACATTCCATAACAGTTGCTTCGAAACAGATTAATAAAGGCTTCTGATTGTTTCACGGGTTCTATTTGGCTTTTTCCACTATAAGTGATATCAAATCCGGTTAATTACTGTCCGTTCTTGTGATGTCTTTGGC
>JBLNAE010000013.1:0-7229 GCA_050259195.1 Ignavibacteriales bacterium | reverse complement strand
TCATATTCGTCGAGGGTGAAGAAAGGCGTGTAAAGCCACGAAAGATGACTTTCTCACAGTTGGACTTTTGGGCGTCTGGTGTTTTAAGGATGGTGAAAATGACTTCCTACCAGAACTGGAGGGACTCAATTTCAAATACCGCAAGTGTTTTATCGCTTTTGATTCGGATGTTACCCAAAAGCATAATGTCCGACGCGCTCAACTTAGATTAGCTGCAGAAATGATCAATCGGGGTGGTATTCCACTTTCGATAAGATTACCAAATGAGTCGAACGGTGAAAAGAATGGACTCGATGACTACTTAGTTCGGTATGGCAATGACAAGCTTCAGGAACTCGTAGACCAGGCTAAATTAACCTTTGAACTACACCTGAAGAAGGAACTCAAATCGAACTGACTGTTAAGGAGACCTCAAGGGTTGAGTCACCACTTGAGAGAGAAAAAATAATCAAGCTCATTGCCAGTCACGCCAAAGTGTCTGTCGAGATTGTAAGGGGTGAGGTGGAAAAATATCGGTCGCAAGCAGGGAAGAAAGAGATTGATACCGAGAGCAGGGTTGAGACATTCACGCACGAAGAAATGGAAAAGGCGAAGGAGGTACTAAGTTCTCCAGTCATCCTTGAAAAGATGATAGACCTCACCACGCGGCGAGGGCATGTCGGAGAGGAGATTAATAAGATGCTTTTCCTTTCATTCACTTCCCGGCGTTTGCGAAGCTCCATTAGCACCGTCGTGAAAGGCGCAAGCGCAAGCGGGAAATCAGCTCTTGTGAACAGCATTTTGCCCCTTTTCCCAAAAGAGGAAGTCCTTTCCTATTCTTTCCTTACACCGAAGGCTCTTGTCCATTTCGATGGAGACCTTTCCCATAAAATACTTTTTATCCAAGAACACTCTGGAAGCAAAGGGGCGGATTACTCAATTAGGACCACTATTTCAGAGGGAGAAATATCTATAGGATTTCCCGTGAAGAATGAGAAAACAGGGAACTTCAAGATGACCGAGAAGCGCATACCGGCTGTAGGGATGGTTTTCGTCCAGACAACGACGAGTGAGCGGGTGCACGTCGAAAACCAAACGCGGGTCTTCGATATCTACATGGATGAATACAAGGAGCAAACTGAGAGAGTTTTATATGCCGAATCAGAGTGGGATGATGAATTAGCACCGGAGCTTGAAGCCGAGGCGAAAATCTGGAGGGCGGCTCAAACTTTAATCCAGAATAAAGAGGTTCAAATCCCCTATCATAGAAAACTTGTAGAGGCGTTCCCAAAGGACAAGGTTAGAGCACGAAGGGACTTCCAACGCTTCCTCTCTCTGATCAAAGTCCATGTCCTACTGTTTCAGTTTCAAAGGCAACAGGACGAAAAAAGACGTTTGATTGCCACCAAAGAAGACCTTGAAGCTGTACTCCCTCTGGCTGATATAGTTTTAGTGCAAAGCCACAAAGAAATCAGTCCAAGGCTTGAGCGGGTGCTAGAAACGGTTGATAAGGAATTTGGGGTTGATTGGGAATTTAGCTTTGGTGAGCTTGAGGCAAAGATTGAATTCAAAGAGAGAACGCTAAGGGATTATCTAAAAAGGCTAATTGCCCTGGAATTTCTTGGTCATAATGGCAAAACAGGGAGGGAAAGCCATTACGTTCTACTATCCCCCCTTGCCTCAATTGGGTCAGTATCAAATTTTGGTGCTAGATGTCGCAAACTATTGGAAAACTCCGAGGCAAACTCGGATTCGCCTCAATCCACCTCATCTCCTCAAAGCGACGTTGAGGGAATAGACAGCGGCAATGAGGCGAAGAGAGGCGAAAATGACTTTGCCGCAAAAAACACCAAAGATGACAGGAAATTCCACCCCGAAAGCCGCGTTAAGGCAAAGAGGCAAAAAGAATCTAATGACGCCTGGCATGGCGAGGCTTGTGATTGCCCGGAATGCTGTCGAAAGTAAACTCCGAGATTAAACACATTATCAACAAGACCACTTGATCTGTATCAGGTGGTCTTTATCGGAGAAGACGGAAAACAGTGAATCCATATTAACTCTGGATTGTTCAGAGTTTGAGGAAATACGGAGGGATTATGAACAACAGCGGTCAGAATAGCGTCGAAGTCGTCAATGGCGAGTGCCTTAGCTGCTTCTATCTTCCCTTTGAAGGTGAATCTTTTGTATGTATTATAAATTTGAGGCAAGAGGGAATATTCGACACAAAAAGCCCTATAGAAAAATAAAGGGCTATATCGGGGCCTTATTCCTTTTTGGGCACAGGTCTGGCCCTTCCTCAGACAAGGGAAATAAAGGGGGAATGCACGCTTCATACAGGGGGAATTTTCTTTGCCGGAAGCCAAAACAGGAGCTGATAGAATCAACCTTAATACTCTAACTGAGTTACCTAAAAGCTCATAATGGTGGAGCTATACACCTCATATAAAACTATATTCCTCGAATTCTGCTGAGTTCAAACTATCATCAACTCCCCTTTAGGCATTTTAGGCCTATATTTAGGCTTTCAAGAGACTCCACTATAAGATTATGCAGAGTTATAGATATGGCACTACCTGATATTATATCTTGCTGTAGAAAGAAATAAGACCAAAGTTAAAGGCTTCATAAATATATTTCTAATCTATCATTTCGCCATTCAAAGTATTTGAAATATTCACTCCATGTTGAGTCTTCGTTCTTACTATCATCACCAATAATAACTAATAGCTCACTATCTTCTCCTTTCATTAATTCTCTTTTCCATCCGTGGTTACCTATAAAAATAAACTTTGATTCGGATAGATCCTTCAGCATAGGCCTTTTTAATTACTAACTAAATGTATTATGACCACTAAAATTGGTCTTGACGACTTAGAAACAGTCTGAGAAGTATCAACAATCAACAATGAAGTTTGCAGGTTAAGATGAACACGAAGGTAAAATGTAGATCATTGAATCCTTTTAACGTAAGTGTGCATCTAACCCATCATACTATATTTAGACGGTTCGCCACAAAGGAGGTTCTGAAATTATGAGTAGAAATACACAATTTCAGAAAGCACAGACAGGTCATGTTGGCCTGAATGTAAGCGACCTCAATCGCTCAAAGAGGTTTTACCAGGAAGTTTCTGGTTTTCAAGTGATAGGCGAATCACAACATGAAAATCGCCAATTCGCCTTTCTGGCAGATGTGCAGAATCCAGGCTTGACGCTTTGGGAGCAGTGTAAAGGCCGTTTTGAAAAGCACCCGCCATGGTTGCTGGTTGCACCATCTGGCGTGTAAAGTTGTCATAATTGACCGGCGAGATCATCGGTAACTTAACCGATTTTTCTCTAGCCTCTAATTTAATAATGAAATAAATACTCAAAGGAGATTAATATTATGAAGAAATTCGAAGGGAAAGTAGCAGTTATAACGGGTGGCAGCAGCGGGATCGGGTTAGCGACCGCTAAGGAGTTTAAGGAGCAGGGAGCTAAGGTCGTCATTTCAGGGCGTGATAAAAAAACCCTGGATGAGGCTGTTCAGACAATAGGTGGCGACGTTCTAGCTGTCCAATCTGACGTAACGAACTTATCAGACATTGATACCTTATTCAGCAAGACCAAAGACAAATTTGGCAAAATTGATGCTTTGTTCGTCAATGCCTGAATTGCTAAGTTTGCACCTGTTGATGCGACCAGCGAATCACTATTTGATGAGACAATAAATATCAATCTCAAAGGCGCCTATTTTACGATTCAAAAAGCATTGCCGTTTCTGAATAACAATGCTTCTATTGTGTTAAATACTACTGCTATTGTTCATTCCGGCTGGCCTGGTACAAGTGTGTATAGTGCAAGCAAAGCGGCATTGCTGTCCCTGGTAAAGACGCTTTCAGCCGAGCTCATCGTCAAAGGTATAAGAGTCAATGCTGTAAGTCCCGGCCCTATTTCGACTCCAATTTTTGGAAAACTGGGTCTGCCGCAAGAAGCGGTACAGAGCATGGCACAAAGCATTTTAGAGCAGGTTCCAATGAAGCGATTTGGCCGCCCCGAAGAGATAGCAAAGGCAGTGTTATTTCTTGCCTCTTCAGATTCCTCGTATGTGTTAGGGGCAGAGATTGTGGCAGATGGGGGCATGGTTCAATTTTGAAATGTGTCATCAGTGACGGTTAACAGGCACTTACGACCATTGCTGATTCACTGCTACCGCCCGTGGATTAGAAGACAATAGGAGTAGAGGATGAAATCAAAATTTCATTCTGCAAAGATATCTACAAATTCAAACGAGTCGCGCTTGGAGTCATGGGTACGTAATGAAGGGTCAACCGCACGGGCCATATAAATCTCTAGAGCCAGTAGTTAGGGAAGAAATTCAGAATGAGAGAAATGATGAGAACCATAAATCAACTGAAAAGGAGAACATAAAAATGTCACAATACAAAACCATCAAAGTCAATGGGCTTGACATCTTTTATCGCGAGGCGGGACCAAAGGAAGCACAAACTGTTCTATTGCTCCATGGATTCCCCTCGTCGTCCCACTACTACCGCAATCTGATCGCAACTTTATCTGACACATTCCATTTGGTTGCACCTGATTATCCAGGTTTTGGTAACAGCGACAGCCCACCAGTGAACACTTTTGAGTACAGTTTTGATCACCTGGCTAAAGTAATGGAGAAATTTATCCAGTTGCTTGGACTTAAGAGGTTTACTCTTTTCGCACAGGATTATGGGGGGCCTGTGGGATTCCGTATTGCAGCTAGGCATCCTGAATGGATAGAGGCCTTGATTATCCAAAATTCGAATGCCTATGAGGAAGGTATTGGCAAGGGTTTTGATCCAGTTAAAGAGTTATGGAAAGAGAGAAACGAAAAGACGGAACAACCTTTAAGAGATGTTCTAACCCCTGACACGGTAAAATTCTTGTATACGTCTGGAGAACCTAATCCTGAGAAGATCAGCCCTGATGCCTGGAACATGGATCTATACTTCCTGAATCTTCCAGGCCGTGTTGATATACAGATCGGGTTACTATATGATTACCAGAACAACCTGAAGCATTATTCAGAGTTGCAAGCTTACTTCAGGAAGCATCAACCGCCAACTCTGGTCGTTTGGGGCAAAAACGATATTTTCTTTACCAATGAAGGTGGAACCGCTTACAAGCGGGATTTGAAAAATATCGAGGTTCACTTACTAGATGCTGGGCACTTCGCTCTTGAAGGGGATCTGGACTTGATCGCCGGCCACATCCGCGGATTCTTGACAACCCATGTCCTCTCGAAGGCAAAGACTCGTTAGCCCTATCATTCACTGCGTTGGCGGTATTATCGACTGATGCGGAAAAGCAAGAAGATCACTGGTGATTATCCCTGAATGAGATAGTCACCAGTTCGAGCTGGAGCGCTGGCTCGGTTCGTAGAATGTTGTTATCGTTATGCGATCATCTTTATTTGATTTAGGAGAATAGCAGCAATGAAAATCATTTCTGTCAATGTTGGACTTCCCCGAGAAGTGGTATGGAAGGGCAGAACGGTCACGACGGGGATTTTCAAAGAGCCAGTCGAGGGTCCTGTCGGGGTGAGAAGGCTCAACCTCGATGGCGACAGGCAGGCCGATTTATCTGTTCACGGGGGGCCGGACAAGGCAGTCTACGCATACCCTTCCGAGCATTACGAATATTGGCGAGGTGAATTGCCTGATATGGAACTCCTCTGGGGAATGTTCGGTGAAAATCTTACCACAGGAGGTTTGCTGGAAGATAGGATTAATATTGGCGACCGGTTTCAAATCGGATCGGTAGTATTGATGGTTACGCAGCCGCGAATGCCTTGCTACAAGCTTGGAGTCAAGTTTGGACGAGAGGACATCATTAAGCGTTTTCTGAGGAGCTGCCACACAGGATTTTATTTTTCGGTACTCAAAGAGGGTGAACTCAGTGCTGGTGAGGCAGTTGAGCTCATCAGTCGAGACGAAAACAACGTCACAGTCACCGACATAACTCGGTTGTATGTGAGTGAAAGGGACAATCTGGAGATGTTGCGTCGCGCTGTGCATGTCAATGCCTTGCCTGAAGGTTGGAGGGACCACTTTCGTCATCAGATTGAAAAACTCGCGAGGTAAGCTATGGAACGTCGAGACCTCATTTTAGAACTGTGCCGTGAAGTTGGAGAAACCGGTTTCGAAGATGACATTGTCGAAGAGTGGGAAGCCAACCACGCGTGTTGTTGTAATCTCTATATAGACAATGCAGCGCAAGGTGATGCAGCTACGCTCAACAAGATACGCACATGCATGGGGCTACCGTTGATCCGTTAATATATTGTAGCGTTCTGTACCGCAGTAGGTGGGATAATACCGCTGAAACGATCAGTAGGGAGTTGTAATTGAACTCATAGCAAGCAGAGCCTAAGAACGATGGAAAGTTACTCGAAAAATGAGTTAATTTTGAGTGTTCATTACGGAGTAGCTTAATCTCAGCGGACAACTTCTCCACTAAATGTATGGCTAAATGAAACCCACCAATTTCTGTGGTTTTGCGAGGTTTGATTTTGCAAACAACGTGTTACTAAAAGCTGAGAATCTTATAAGGTCCTATAAGGAGAGCTATTGTTAACTAGCCCCCTCTTTATAGAACCTTTTAAAATTTTCATCCGAGAGCACTCGGGGGAGCTTCTTTGGTTTCTTAGGTGGTCTTAGGTTGAGTTGTTTCCTGATTCTACGGGAGGCATACCTGAGATCGTCATATTCCTACCCCTCTTACGATTATGAAAAATGATAACTTTTGTGTATATGAGAATCCACTCTTTTTTCTCTGTAATAGTTCTACAACTACTTGACACCGCGTAAAACCGTGGTAGTTTATTAATATAGGTCCCAAGAGGCTAGAGACAATTTGAAAACCGAAGCTTTAAGTTAAGTACTGAAAGCAAAGACCGAAAGGTTAAATCAAGTAAGGAAAAACAAGCAGAGGTTTTCAAAAGAGTTGAGGTCACTTGGGGCTTCTTCCTTTTTATACTAAAGCTCTCTAAAAACTTCCCATAATCCCTATTAACTTACAACTAAATTGATGCATGACTAGCTAACTACTATTAGGGAGGTGAACAGATATGAAAAAAGTGGGTATTTCCCTGATATAGGAATAAGTTCAGAGACTATGGATATAGGGAGAATCTAACTCTTTTTTGTGTGATTGTAGAGTTTATTACAGTAAAATTCTAAAAACTTTAAATAACAATAAGCAATAAGGAGGATAAGCACATGTCT
>JBLNAE010000012.1:0-6844 GCA_050259195.1 Ignavibacteriales bacterium | reverse complement strand
AATTGTTGCATAAGGCACCTCCTTAAAATAGTTTTGGTTGAAGCACCATACTTTAACCTTTTCTTGAAAGGTGCCTTTAATAATTATCAGCTTATGAGGTGTCAATCGAGTCTGATGAGAGCGGGAAGAAAATATACTCTAATGACATCCTCAGGAATGCTGAGGCAAGAAAGAGGCTGCAAAACGAGATTGAGTACGAATCACTGAAAGAGCAACTGGATTTCTTGGACAAGCAGGAAAGAAACATCAAGACTGAGATAGATATTCTTGAGAGGAAATTCCGCATAGTAGAGCAGATGGTAGCCCTTGTTATGGTAGAAGGGCATATCCTTACCCATTACAGGGAGGTAATAGACTATGAAAGGAACAATTGAGATTATCCTCAAATCAGAAGAAGCCAGAATCGGTAGAGCGGTAAGGGCTGTGATCGAGAAGAGCTACAAAATAAACGTTCTCAAGAATGAATCTCATGAGGTGAGAGCCTATGTGCAAAAGGAGACCAAAGTATATGCGGTATTAATCAGTGATTCCGGAAAACGCTTTTGTTCATGTCATGATGCGTTTGTGAATGAGAACGTATGCAAACATATACTGATGGTCTTTTATTTCACGTATCCTAAATTGCAGTAGGCTTATCGCTAGAAACTTTTTATAAATTTGTATCTAGAAACGGAATTATGTTTGCGTAGTTTGGAGGCTCTAAGAACCTTATTTCACTATAAGTTGACAATTTTTGTCACATACAACTCATCAAATTTGCACCAAATACTATATTATCTCGGTTTGTAACTGGAAAAAGCTTAAATTTTCTGTTTTTCAGAGTTTACTCTTAAACCAGCCTCATTGCTTTTCTGGCATGAATCTTGCATTAATTCATTAATTATGGTTAGAAGCCAATAATAGATTACACATTAAATTTAAATGACAAATTCTAAGTGAACCAAGAATTTGGAAATAGGGCATGGAAAACATAAGAATTTTAGTAGTTGAAGATGATAAGGTCGACCAGATGGCCTTTAAGCGATTCGTTAAAGATGAAAATCTTTCATACGACTATGATATAGCTGGCTCTGTTTCAGAAGCTAAGAGAATTTTAGATTCTGAAAGATTCGATATTGTAATTACAGACTGCCTACTTGGTGATGGCACAGCATTTGATATCTTCGATTTAATTAAAGATACTCCAATTATTATTGCCACTGGAAGCGGCGATGAAAAAATAGCTGTTAAGGCTATGAAAAGAGGCGCTTGCGATTATCTGATAAAAGACCCGGAACGCAATTACCTAAAAGTTCTACCGATAACTGTAGAAAGCGCAATTAAACGCGAGAGAGCAGAGAAGGCACTGCAAGAGTCAAATCAATTCAATAAGGCGATCATCTCTAACGCAAGCGAGGGAATTATAGTCTATGACTGCGCACTGAGATATGTCATGTGGAATAGGTTTATGGAAGAACTGACTGGTTTGCCCGCGGAGCAGGCGTTGGGTACATATGCCCTGGACCTATTTCCTCACCTACATGCACAGGGGGTTTATTCCATGCTTCAAATGGCACTTAAGGGAGAAACCTCATTCTCTCCCGATGTGCCTTATTACGTACCACAGACCGGGAAATCGGGATGGGTCTCCGGCTCATACGGGCCGCATCGCGATGCGAACGGTAATATCATCGGCGTGATCGGCCTGGTGCGTGATACTACAGAGCGCAAGAGAATTGAGACGGCCTTACGCGAAAGTGAGGAACGCTACAGGTCACTGATTGAGAATGCCCCTGTCTGCATACACGAGATAGACCTGAGCGGGCACCTGATGTCTATGAATCGAGTGGGCATTCAAATGATGGAGGCGAAGGATGAGAGTCAGGTCTGTGGACTTCCGTACCTTGATGTCGTCGCTCCAGAGGAGCGTGGGCGCATTGGTACATTGCTGGCCAGTGCCTACGAAGGAGAGGCATCGGAGTTCGAGTTCAGGGGTGTAGGGGAGCGTGTATTCGCGTCAAGTTTCATTCCCCTTAAGGGTGCTGATGGGTCAGTCCTGAAGCTTATGGGTATTACACAGGACATCACCGAGCGCAAGTTGGCGGAAGAAGAGCTGAGAATACTAAATTCTATTATAGAAGCGGTTCATAAGTCATCAGACCTTAGAGAAGTTTTTAATGTTGCTATAGACAAGGTGATGGAACTAACAGATATAGATATCGTAGGGATATATTTGGTAGATGAGAATACAAATGAAGCGGTACTTGAGGCTCATAGAGGATTCCCTAATAAATACGTAGAAGGTGCAGGTAGGATACCATATTCCAAGGGTGTAACATGGAAGGTTATCAACTCAGGGGAGACCTATATCATTCAAGATGTATCAGCCGACCCGTACATCGGTCCTGCCGGTAAGGAAACAGGGTTTCAAAGCCTTCTGTCGGTACCTGTAAAAATAGAGAATAAGACGGTAGGTACTGTAAATTTTTGCAGTTATAAAAAGTATAAGTTCGGCAAGCGGGAAGTAGAGCTTTTTTCCACTGTTGGTACTCAGATTGCTACAGCCGTAGCAAAGGCAAAACAGAGGAAAGACTTACAGTTAGCAAATGAAGATTTATCTGTCCTAAATACAATTGCTACATCTGTTCATAAGTCTTTAAGTCTTAAAGAAGTATATGACATTGCTTTAAATGCCGTCTTAGGAATAACAGCCTTTGATATCGTCACGGTTTATCTCGTAAATGAAAATACAAATGAAGCTGTACTGCAGGCACACAGGGGACTTACAGAGGACTATATCAGGAGGGCAGGAAGGATACCATATCCTAAGGGTATAACATGGAAGGTAATTAATTCAGGTGAACTGACCCTTATTGATGACGCTCAGAAAGATCTTGATCTTGGTTCTGCAGGTAGAGCATTGGGTTACCATACAATACTAATGGTGCCTATAAAACAGGAAGAGAAAACAATTGGAGTAATGAGTTTTGCCAGTCGAAGGGTATTAGAGCTTAGTTCTCGAGATAGAAGTCTTCTCAATGCGATAGGCAGCCAGATTGGAACAGCTATAGTGCAGGCATATCTCTATGAGAAATCTCAAAAGCAGGCAGAAGAACTAAGAACCTTATATGAGGATTTAAATAGAAGAAATAAGGACTTAGAGATACTAAATACCATCACTCAAGCAGTAAATCAATCCCTTGACCTAGATGAGACTTATAGGATTGCCTTAGACATGATTACCAGTATGGAAAATGTGGATATGGCTATGATTTATTTAGTAGATGAGGATAGAAAAGAAGCCATTCTTCAAGCCTATAAGAATATGCCTGATGATTACATACGCAGGGCCAGAAGGATACCTTATCCCAAAGGTATTACTTGGGAGGTTATTAACACTGGTGAGATAATGAATGTTGAAGATGCTCAAAAGGACCCCAATATAGGTCCTGCAGGTAGGGAACTAGGACATCACGGCATTTTAGGGATTCCTATAACTCTAGAACAAGAGATCATAGGTGTTATCTGGTTTGTAAGCTATAAGGAGCATCAATTTGATAAGCAAGAGATAGATTTACTCTCTTCTATTGGTAATCAAATTGCTATAGCTATAGCAAAGGCAAAGCAAACCAAGGAGCTTAAAGAAGTTCAAAAAAACCTCAAAGAAAGAAATAGGAATTTAGCTATCTTGAGTGCGATTTCCCAGTCAGTTCATCAGTCTGTTGATTTAAATCAGATATATAGCACTGTCTTGGATGTAACAAAGGATTTGAGATTCATTGATCTTATGTCTGTGTACTTGGTTGAAGGAGAAGGGGATAAAAGAGAAGCTGTATTACAAGTTCATAGGGGATATCCTGAGGAATACATAAAAAGAGTTAGTAGGATTCCATATCCAGTAGGTTTTACATGGATGGTAATTACAAGTGGAGAGCCCGTTTATTATGAAGATGTCTCTGATCCTTCTACACCGTTGGGGCCTAGTGGGAAAACCTTAGGAGCACGCGCATTGCTGTCCGTTCCCGTAAAATCAGGTGGTGAAGCAATTGGAGTAATACATTTTTCGAGCCTTGAAAAAAGTTCTTTTACCCAGCAGGAGTCGGATTTTCTCTTATCCTTTGGTAACCAAATTGGGACGGCTATGGCTAAGGCAAAGATGTTTGAAGAAATGAGACAACAAACACAGCAACTAAAAGCCTTATATGAGGACCTGAAAGATACTCAAGGACAGCTAGAACTAGAACTTGCCGAGCGCAAGCGAGCAGAGGTGGAATTGCAAAAAGCTAAAGAAGCAGCCGAAGTTGCTAACCGCGCCAAAAGCCAATTTCTGGCCAACATGAGCCACGAAATCCGTACACCCATGAATGCTCTCATTGGAACTGCTGATCTACTCTGGGAAACCTCATTAACACAGGAACAGCAGGAATATGTTCAGATTTTCAGGAGAGCGGGGGATACTCTTCTAAGCCTAATTAACGACATCCTCGATCTTTCCAAGGTGGAGACTGGCCGCCTAGAGCTGGAGAACGTTGATTTTGACCTTAACGAACTCATTGAAAAAACAGTTGAAATTCTAGCCATGCGTGCCCATGCAAAGGGTCTTGAGTTGCTCTACAATATCATGCCAGATGTGCCAACTGACTTGATTGGAGATCCAGACAGATTACGTCAGATTCTGTTCAATCTTATAGGGAATGCTATTAAGTTCACTGAGCGGGGCGAGGTGGTGCTAATTGTTCAGAATGATCGAAGAGTTAAGAGGGCTGGCTCTCTTCTTTTCTCGGTATCGGATACAGGCATTGGTATCCCCTCTGAGAAGCTGGACACTATTTTTGATAGTTTCACCCAAGCTGATTCCTCTATCACCCGCAAATATGGTGGAACCGGGCTTGGACTTGCTATCTCCAGACAACTGGTTGGACTGATGGAAGGGGGTACATGGGTAGAAAGTGAAGTTGGCCAAGGGAGCACATTTTACTTTACAGCCCGATTTGAGCTTCAGACTGAGTCCAAACCGCGCATCACTTTACCTATAGATTTGAAGGGACTAAAGATTCTCGTGGTAGACGACAATGCCACAAACCGTCTCATTTTGAGAGAGACACTGTCTGGATGGGACGCTTCAGTGACAGAGGTCGAAGGTGGCAAGGATGGACTTGCTGAACTTAAGCTTGCTAAGGGAGCAGGCACACCTTATCAACTATTGTTACTGGATTGCCGTATGCCGGACATGGACGGATTTCAACTTGTGGAGCATATTAAGAAGGACCTGGGTATTCCAGATATGACCATTATGATGCTTACCTCTGATAACCGGCAAGGTGATACCAAACGCTGTCAGGAATTAGGCATTTCAGCTTACCTGGTTAAACCAGTCAAGCGGTCTGACTTACTCAACAGCATCACCGCCATCGTAGGCAAAGCAAAGGCAACCGCTCAGGAACCACTGACAGTAGCAATGCCTGATGCACCAGAAGATCACCGTACTTTGCGTATCCTTCTTGTGGAAGACTCTGAAGATAACCGTTTGCTCATCCAGTCCTATCTTAAGAAGACACAATATCAGATAGATATAGCAGAAAACGGTGAGATAGCCGTTGAGAGGTTTAAGACTGGGGAATATGATCTTGTACTCATGGACATGCAGATGCCCGTAATGGATGGCTATACCGCCACCAAAGCTATTAGAAAATCGGAAAGGGAGAGGGGGATAAAATCTACTCCTATCATTGCACTGACTGCCCACGCACTTAAGGAAGATTCTCAAAAGAGCATTGATGTAGGGTGCACTGCCCATATTACTAAGCCAATAAAGAAGGCTACTCTCATGGAAACTATCCATGAATATACAAGGAATTAGCAGGGGACTTTTGTTAATAAAGTCCTGGTTTGTGGATCCGATAGTGCTTAATGCTTTTGATAACTACAAGTTCCAGAACCCTTTTATTTATATCACTGGCAAGCACAAACTCGATGTTGTAATTGCGGCCACAATATTCTCCTATCGTGGGCCCAATTATTGGGCTCACAGACGTTGGATTTGAATAATTCCCTCTTCAAATGGTATTATCCCACGAATTGTAATCTTCTCATTTTCGACAATTGAAATCCGAAGCCTTTTAGGAATTATGGATCTTAAGGGAGGTAGAGATAAGTTCACCCAAGGTTCATTCAGCTACAGGGTCAAGTGTTTTAAGGTCTCCAACGATTAGGGCTTTATGGGACTGCATTTGCCCCTTATTTGCGTCATCGGCAACCTGGGCAAAGAGCTCCCCCTGTTGAAGGTGAGCCAAAATTGAGGCTTCATTTTGCGTATTAGGGGTTTTTGGGTCTAAACCCTTATGTATGGACTCCACTTCTCAATGTTGTGACACCTAAGGCAACAAATCCGTTGTCATCCCCATTACAATGTTCACTTTCTTCCCTGCCAACAATTTGAAAGCCCCGCCCTTACGAGGAGGAAAACTTTCTTTTTGCCTCTAGCTTTTTCCTTGGATTTGGTTTTGGGACTGCATTTTCATTCGTGGCATATCCGTACTACGCTTATCCTTATTATGGCTATCCCTATTACGGTTACCCATATGACTATCCATATGCTGGTTCTTATCCACCTGATTATGGCGATCCTTATACTTCCTATCCTCCTGCTGATCAGCCATCTGGCGGACTCGATGTTCAGGTAACACCTGATAATCAGTCGTATGGCGACCTTGAAATTCACGTAACTCCAGAAAACGCAGAGACTTATGTGGATGGTAGATTTATTGGTCAGGCTAATGATTTCCAGGGTCCTGCTATACTTTCAGTTCCTGAAGGAACCCACATGATAGAGTTTAGATACAATGGGACAAGCTCCTCAACTACT
>JBLNAE010000011.1:0-4623 GCA_050259195.1 Ignavibacteriales bacterium | reverse complement strand
TAAAAAGCTAGTACTTACAAGGACTTTTGGGATATTATGCAATTTGAGTGCAAAAAATAGAAAAATCCTTTTATTTACAGTACGTTTTGTGATTTTCAGCCTTTATCACGCAAAAGATCTATAGAAGAAGTATCAGGCGACCACGATGCGGTGTTCCATGTGCGAAGGGATGTAGAACCCGGACTAACACCCTTAATGATCCTCTAGCTCTTCTCAGCGGGAGAGGGCAAGATGACAGCACTGAAAGGACTCGACACCACTCCGCCAATCTTAAATTTGAGATAGGTAATCGGGAGATTTACAAAATCATCTATATTGAAGTCGGATAAAACTCTTTATTAGCGATTGCGTAGTATAAAGATAGATAAGAGAAAATTATCAATAAATACGAAGAAATAGAGATAAGTATATCTTCGCAGATGCGTATAAAAGCCTTGACACTATCCCCATTGGTATTATATTGTATGTAGAACAAATTGAACTAGAGGGTATACGGATGGCTGCAACAAAAGAGACATTAAAAGTAAAAGATTTTGCTGAGACAGTAAAAGGGATTACAGGATTGGTGAAAGAGAATTATCTTAATGGTATGAAACTCGCCTTATCCTTTTGGGAAGAGGGTTTAAAGGTTTTAGACACCCAGGTTGATCAGTTGCTTAATCTTCAGCAGTTTTACATCAAGACCGGCAAAGAACTTTATGAAAAGTTTCCAAAGGAAGTAAAAACGTTTTGGAATGGGAACTTACAGGCTATAAATGATGAAATTGATCTTCTTACAGCTTTTCAGAAAGACTGCGTTAGCTCGGTTAGAAGCGTTTCAGATAAGTTTAGAAAGGAAACTCTCAACCTCTCTCAGAAGAACGTTGAAAAAGCCTTTTCTCTTTTTGACGCTTATCTCAACTTGTTCAGATGAGTATAATTCGATTGAGAGTGCAGGTTAGTGGAAAGGTCTGACTCTGTTAAGAAAGATGGAGTTAGACCTTAAATGGCACGGACGTTGAAAACCATGGGGGTACATAAAATAAGGATAGATAAAAATGTTGGGATTAGCGTTAATATAGTCTCTCACTCTATTCTTGAGATCTAATGAAATTCACATCAAAAGTTTTTACTGATAACAAGGTGAGTGCTAAAAACCTTGAAAGGATTTTTAATCCAGAATCTATTGCCCTAATCGGTGTAAGTGAGAGAGAGGGGAGTGTTGGCTACCGTCTCTTTAAAAACCTTATAAACGGAGGGTTTCGAGGAAAAATCTATGGTGTAAATCCAAATGTTAACCAACTTTTCGAGCAGAGGATATATAAGTCGGTAATGGAAATAGAAGAGAGAATCGATCTTGCTGTAATTGCCGTACCTCTAGAGATGGTTCCCTCTATTATAAGGGAGTGCGCCGAAAAAGAGGTAACGGGTGCAATTGTGGTTTCCGACGGCGGAAAGGAGACCGAAAAGGCAGGTCTTGAAGAGGAGATCATTCGTGAGGCGGGACGCGTTGGAATGAGGATAATTGGTCCAAACAGCCTCGGTGTTGTTATTCCACGCCTTGGAATAAACGCGAGCTTTACCGCTTCCCCGGTGCCGCCTCAAGGGAATATGGCCTTCATCTCACAGAGTGGGGCGCTCTGCACCGCCATTATGGATTGGGCGTGTAGGGAAAAGGTTGGGTTTAGCCATGTGGTTTCAATAGGAGACATGGCCGATGTGGACTTCGGAGACTTGATTAATTACCTGGGCGACGATAGGAATGTAAGGAGTATCCTCCTCTATGTAGAATCGCTCACAAATGTTAAAAAATTTGTAGGAGCCGCAAGAAGCGTCTCGCGTGTAAAGCCTATTATTGCACTGAAATCTGGTAAAACCGGGATGGGTATGAAGGCTTCCACCTCTTATACAGAAGCTATAATAACAGAGGATGCCGTATATAGCACTATCTTTAAGCGTGCAGGGATTGTAAGAGTTGATACTATAAGGGAACTCTTTAATGCCGCCGAATCGCTCTCTAAACAGCCCCGCCCCCTGAAACCAAGCCTTGCGGTTATAACAAACACAGATGGCACGGGTATTATGACATCAGATGTCCTTTCAGTAAGGTGGGAATCCGAACTCGTGAAATTGAGTGAAAGAACTATTAATGAGCTAGACAGTATTCTTCCCCACTACACAAATAAACTAAATCCGATCTGTATGCGCGGTGATGCAACATCCGAGAGGTACGCAAAGACCCTCGAGGTATGTCTGGCGGCTGAAGAAGTAGGGGGTGTGATTATAATCTTCACCCCTCAGTCAGTAGCACATCCTTCAGACGTGGCAAGGGCAATTTCAAGGGTTGCACAAAAATCAAATACAAAACCCATTTTTGCCGTATGGATGGGGGGAAAATCGGTTGAAGGGGCTAAAGGTATTTTAAATGAGGCGGGCATCCCCACCTTTGGGACTCCTGAGGAGGCGGTGAACACCTTCATGCATATGTATTCCTACACGTATAACCTCAGGCTTCTTCAAGAAACCCCAAAGCTTGTTGAGGGAAGGTTTGAAAAAAAGAGGGCGGAATCTGTTATAGAGAGCTTCCTTAAGGAGAGGGAGAGCGAGATTCTACCGGAGCTTGAGTCAAAGGCCATAATCGCAAGTTATGAGATTCCTGTAAACCATACAGAGGTTGCTACCACGCCCTCGGAAGCCTCACAAGTGGCAAAAGAGCTGGGCTTCCCCGTAGTTTTAAAAATTCATTCCCCTGACGTAACGGATAAGTCCAATATGGGTGGAGTAGCCCTTGACCTGCACTCGGATGCGGAGGTCTCCAATGCCTTTGATAGAATTGTCTCCAGTGTGAAACGCCTAAAGCCTAATGCAAGTATTCTCGGTGCTACGGTCCAGCCTATGATCATGGAAAAGGGGTTCGAACTCATACTCGGTGCCAAGAAAGACCCGATTTTCGGCCCGATAATAGTTTTTGGAGCTGGAGGAGAAATGACCGAGTTTGTAAAGGATGTGGCAATGGCAATCCCTCCACTTAACTCCACCCTGGCTCTAAGGCTCATGGAGAAGACCCGAATTTTTAATCTCCTTTCGAACGGGTTCCGTGATATTCCGCCTGCAAACATAGATGCCCTGGTAAAGGTGATTGTGAACTTTTCAGAGCTTATCTCGCATTTCCCTGAGATTACAGAGGTTGACATAAACCCCCTCTATGTAAGAGGAGGGCATATACTTGCCCTTGATGCCCGTATAAAAGTTGAGAGGACACATGAAAAACCCCCGCACCACCTCATAATTGCCCCTTATCCCAGTCAGTATGAGAGTTACTATACGCTAAAAGACGGCACCGTTACACTCCTTAGACCCATAAGACCCGAGGATGAGCCGCTTATACTTGAACTTTTTAATACGTTTTCAAAGGAAACTATAGTCTATAGATTTTTTCACGTCATAAAGGTTACAACACATGAACAGCTTGTACGCTACACACAGATTGACTATGACCGTGAGATTGCAATTATCGCTGTGGGGCAGCCGCCGGGACGTGAGAGAATTTTTGGGATTGTGCAGTTGATATTTGAGCCGGGAGAAGAAAAAGCCGAATTTGCCATAGTAGTAGGCGACCCATGGCAGGGAAGAGGATTGGGGACAAAACTGATGGAGGTATGCGTGTCCATTGCAAAACAAAGAGGGGTTAGGCTTCTCTGGGGTGAGATTATCCCTGAGAATATGCCCATGATTAATCTTTCCAAGAGGATGGGGTTTAACATTGAGAATAGAGACGGCTCACTTTATACTGAATTAAAATTGGATGCATAGGAAGGCGGTCAAGCTTCTTTGCACGCTTCTTCAGTCAATATCGTTTTCGCCTCATAGCAGTGACGAGCTGCTTTATAAATATTTCTTCAATTCCTCGATTGTTATATACTGATGATATGAATCAATATCGGGTGCGTAGCTATCGTTGTATAATTCTCCTAATCTTAGATAGATGGAACAAATAAACCTAGGTCATCGCCTTCCAGGACACAACCCCATCAGCCACTAAAGACTTTCAAACCTGCGATTTCGGCGACGAGAGTGATGTCGGTGGCAACCGGGACTCCTCATGAAACATAAAAAGCCCTAAGGCTTTTTATGTTGCTCTTTATTCCACAAAATAAGGTATTTACCTCCAATCTTCTATTTGTCCAAGGATCTCGGCGGGATATATTAAGAAACAGTCTGAAAATGATGGTTATATCTATGCCTGCCGTCTGACCGTCAACCAAGTCATTGCAGCATACATCATTGATTCACTCGTATCTGTCAGCCATTCGTAGTCCTTGCTCAAACTTCTATTCCGTCATAACAATGACAATATTCGTTTAATTACCCAACGACGCGGCAATACTCGAAACCCTGGAGGAGACATAATCTTAGGCCACTCTATCACAGCATCCTCCGGTGCCTCTACCCCACGAGGCCTTTGCGGGTGTTGTACAATCTCAGTACTCCAAGCCAAGTTCTGTTCAATCCACCGCTTGCCTTTACCTTCCCCTCTCCATGTAATGCTTAAATATTTCCATAGATAAAGTAGAATATTTTATGCAGAAAAGACGTAAACAAACACGTTTTAAAGAATTAGCCGCTGCTTTTGAAAAGCTGGAA
>JBLNAE010000010.1:0-11380 GCA_050259195.1 Ignavibacteriales bacterium | reverse complement strand
TAGTTGAGTATGCGACCAGCAAGAACGCTGACCTCATAGTAATCAATACTCATGGAAGAAAAGGGATCAAGAGGCTTATCTTAGGAAGTGTAGCTGAAAAAGTCATTCAGGAATCACACTGTCCCGTATTAGCTCTGAAACCATAAATTAAAATGGAGAGTTAAATTAAGGAGAGGGCCAGAAATAAAGCGAAGAGTTGGACAAGACGAAAGAAAAATTACGAAGAGGAGGTAGTACAGATGAAAAAATTAGCAACTTCACTTGTCGTTTTGGTATTCATTGCGGGTCTTTCTTTTGCTCAGGGCACAATGCAGCAAAAAGGACAGACAGGGACGATGGGGTGGCAAGGCGGAATGATGGGACACACGGCGGGTGGAATGCATCCCATGATCTATAGCATGATGGTTGATCACGTCCTTATGAGGGCCAACACCCTTAATCTTACAGATACTCAGAAGAAGGAATTAGTAGACGTTCAGGAGAAGTATGTCTACCCAATGGTTCATAAGGAAGCAGATTTTAAAATTTCTCACATGAAGGTTATGAATATGCTCCAGGATCCTAACTTTGATCCTGCCAAGGTAAAGGCGGAGGTTAAAGCGTCGAACGACATTAACCTCGATATGGCAAATATGTCGGTAGATGCGCTTGCGGCGATAAGAAAGGCAATAGGGGTAGAGAATTTTAAAAAGGTGGAGATGATGCCTATGATGAGTGGTAGAATGATGAAGGGTGTAACTCCGGCACCGAAATAAGAACATAAACAGGTTGAAAATAACGTTTTTAGGTGCTACGGGCACTGTAACCGGTTCCAAATATTTGGTCGCCTCCGGTTCCAAAAAGGTACTGGTGGACTGCGGCTTGTTTCAGGGGTTTAAGCAATTGCGTCTGAAAAACTGGGCGCCATTGCCCATTGATCTCAGGCAGATTGACGCGGTCATCCTGACCCATGCTCATATAGATCACAGTGGCTATCTGCCGATGCTGGTCAGGAACGGTTTTTCAGGCAGGGTATATTGTACCGCGGCCACGCGTGACCTGTGCGTAATCCTGCTACCCGACAGTGGGTACCTGCAGGAAGAGGAGGCGAGATATGCTAATAAACGCGGGTATTCTAACATGCCCCCGCACTTCCCCTTTATACGCAGGAAGATGCTGAGTTGTCGTTACGGCAATTCACTCCCATTGATTTCGGGCGTGACTTTGATCTGGGTGGGGGCTTAACCCTGCATCTAATTCCATCTGGGCATATTCTTGGCTCGGCATTTGTTTTGCTAAAGGGTGGTCAAACCTCTATATTGTTTTCTGGCGATCTAGGACGCCCGCACGATCCTATCACGTTGGCTCCGGCGTTTATCCGAGAGACAGATTATCTGGTGATCGAGTCTACATACGGTGACCGGCATCATGATCCAACCGATCCACAGGTGATATTAGCCAGGATTATCAACCGCACGGTAGAGCGCGGCGGGGTTATCGTGGTCCCAGCATTCGCTGTGGGGCGTGCACAAAGCCTGCTCTATTACATCCACTTATTGAAAACGACAAATGCAATACCCGACATTTCGGTATTTCTTAATAGTCCTATGGCGGCTAATGTCAACCATATCTTTCACGATCATCTGGGTGAACACCGTTTGACGCATGATCAGTGCGATGCGATGTGCGGCGTTGCGCATATTGTCAACAGCGTAGAAGAGTCTAAATCACTCAACAACAGGAAAGGCCCGATGCTCCTCATCTCGGCTAGTGGCATGGCCACAGGAGGTCGGGTTTTGCATCACCTTAAAGCATTCGCACCCAACCCGCGCAATACTATCCTGTTTACTGGGTTTCAAGCTGGTGGCACGCGTGGTGCGGCTATGGTGAATGGCGCCGAATCGGTTAAGATACATGGCGAGTATATTCCAGTGCGGGCGGAGGTCGCGGTTCTCGATAATCTGTCCGCCCATGCGGACTGTGATGAAATCATGGATTGGCTTGGGCATTTCGATGCGCCTCCCCGGCAAACCTTTGTTACTCACGGTGAACCTGCTGCGGCAGACGCACTGAGGCACCGGGTTGAAGAGCAATTAGGCTGGCATTGCCGGGTGCCCGAATATCTGGAACAAGCCCTCCTCGGATAGAGTAGAGCCTGGGCTTGTGTCCATAGTATGGTGGATGTATTTGTCGAAACAGTTATGCCTATTGATTCTAAACAATATTTATGTTTGCTCATGGATATGCTAGACTTTAAATTAAGAGGAGAGAGGATAGGGGGCTAAAAAATATGATAAGAAAATCAAGCCTTCTAATTATAATATTCATATCTGTGTTTCTGATGTCTTTGTCTGTGTACGCTTTTAGCGGGGTAGCTCGTAATGGATCGGGTGGACACAGCAGTTTCGGTGGCGGTAGACTTGGCGGGCGCGTGTTTGGAGGACACAGTAGTTTTGGCAGTGGTGGGTCTGGTGGATATAGTAATCCCATCAACCATAAGATTTACCCGTGGGGGCGGTAACACGGGGTATTTTCAAAGACATTTCAGCAACCCTAATCAGGCCCGTTTTAATCGAGGATATTCTGGTAACCCCAATTCCAACCGTTTTGATCATGAACATTTCAATCGCTTTGGTCATGGACATTTTGACGACTTTGATCATCATGAGCATGGACACTCTTTTTCTAGCTTTACTCTGCCGATAAAGCACCAAACTCTGTTTGGTGATGGATAGGCTATCTAGGAAATACAACTGAGAAACCGCCGACTCCTGTCGGCGGAGTTTCACTTCTCGGATTTGGTTTTGGGGCTTTAGCTGCATTTCCATTCGTGGCGTATCCATACTACGCTTATCCTTATTATGGCTATCCCTATTATGGTTACCCATATGAGTATCCATATGCTGGTTCTTATCCACCTGACTATGGCGATCCGTATGCTTCCTCTCCCCCTTCTGATCAGCCATCTGGCGGACTCGATGTTCAGGTAACACCTGATAATCAGTCGTATGGCGATCTTGAAATCCAGGTAACGCCGGAGAATGTAGAGGTATATGTGGACGGTAAGTTTATTGGTCTATCTGATGACTTTAATGGATCCACCACAGTTTCAGTTCCTTTGGGAACCCATGTGGTGGAGTTTAGATACAATGGTTCGAGTACCTCAACCAAGATTACAATTGCACCGGAATCTAAATCGGTTATTCGGGAAGAGTTTAGTAATAATTCTAAGAACCCTATCTAGATACATCCCTACATTCATTCACACTGGAAATCCAGAACTTACACAGGTTAATTCCAGTTCTCACTATTTTTATATATGAACGCTACATTAGTTGCTACAAATTGATTTCAGATACCCTTCAGGGTTGAGTTTTCATTCTTGATGGATATATTATCTAGTTGGTACGATATTGAAATATTGACGATTAGCCATTCTGTTCAACATTCAATCGTTTAACTAGGTTACTGCTCGCGATAGACGGGTTCAGGACAAGGTTGGTTGGGAGGAATGGATGGAAGCCCTGAGTTTTTATGACGAATTAAGTCAGAGAAATAGAAATTTAGAAATATTAAGCAGTCTTATCCAGGCGGTATATAAGTCCTTTAACTTAGAAGAGATTTATAGAGTTGCTCTGGATTTAATTGTGGAGCTAGAGAATGTGGACATGGCATGTATTTATCTGGTTAATGAGATTAAGAATGAAGCAGTGATGCAGGATCACAGGGGTTTCCCAGAAGAGTTTATCCAAAGAGCCAGCAGGATTCCCTATCCCAAGGGCGTGACATGGAAGGTAATAAATACGGGAAAGATATTGAATGTCAGAAATGCAGAGCAAGACCCTGATGTTGGACCAGCAGGAAGGGATCTGGGATTCAGGAGTATGGTGGGGATACCTATTACTCTTGACGAGAAAACCATAGGAGTAATATGGCTTCTTAGCTACAGAGAGCATGTTTTTACCAAATCTGAAGAGGAGTTACTGACTTCTATAGGAACTCAGATTGCAGTAGTTATAGCCAGGGCAAAGCAGACTGAGGAGCTTGAAGAGAGAAATAGGGATTTATCTATTCTAAGTGCTATTTCACAGGCAGTACATCAGTCCGTTGATTTAAATCGGGTTTATAGTAATGTCTTGAATATAGTTAGGGACTTAAAATTCGTTGATCTTATGGCTGTGTATTTGGTTGAAGGGGAAGGAGAAAAAAGAGAGGCTGTATTACAAGCCCATCAGGGATGTCCTGAGGAATATTTAAATAAAGCTAGCAGGATTTCTTATGGAAGAGGAGTTACATGGAAGGTAATTACAGGCGGGGAATTGATTTATTATCCGGATGCTTCCGATCCATCAACACCAGTGGGACCTGCCGGGAAGGCTTTAGGAGCACATGCGCTTTTGTGTGTTCCTGTAAAATTAGGCGATGAAACGCTAGGGGCGATCCATTTTGCCAGCACGAGGAAAGCTTCCTTTACAGAGCAGGAGTTGGATTTCCTTACCTCTCTCGGTAATCAGATTGGAACGGCTATAGCAAAGGTAAAGATATTTGAAGAAATGAAACAGCAGACGCAAGAACTAAAGGTTTTATATGAGACCCTGAAGAGCGCTCAAGAGCGATTGGTACAATCAGAGAAACTGGCTTCTTTAGGACAGCTTGTCTCCAATATAGCTCACGAGGTTAACAATCCGCTTACTCCAATTTTGGGTTATTCGCGTCTACTCTTAGATAAGCCTGGTTTAGATACGGAGCGAAGGCGGAATGCCTTTGAGGTAATATATAAGTCGGCCGAAAGGCTGAAGAAGGTAATAGAGAATCTGCTTTCATTTTCACGGGAGCGCAAAGCGGGAAGGGAATATGTGAGTATCAATCATCTTATAGAAGAAACCCTTGAGCTTAGAGACTACGATTTAAAACTCGGCAGCATAGAGGTAATTAAAAATCTCTCCTCAGAGCTTCCTAGAGTGGTAGCGGACCCAGATCAAATCCGGCAGGTTTTTACGAATATAATACTCAATGCCGAGCAGGCTATGGTTGATGCCGAGATCGGAGGTCGGCTAAAGGTAATGACCAGGGTTAAGGGGGAAGGTATTGTAGAGATTTCCTTTGCTGATAACGGCCCTGGAATTCGTAGTGAGATTTTGGGGAAGGTATTTGATCCTTTTTTTACCACAAAATCTGTAGGCAAGGGCACAGGTCTGGGGCTTTCGATTTCTTACAGGATTATAAAGGATCACGGTGGAGATATTTACGCCTTAAGCGAAGAGGGCAAGGGAGCTACTTTTATAATTGAACTGCCGATTTTAGAGGAACCTGCTTTTAATTTTCGATTTTAAGGACAGGGGTTAAGCGTCAGTTCTTCAACTAACCTCACTCGACTCTTTAACAATCTCCACAATGTCGCGCATGATTCGATTTAATGAATAATCTTTAGGGGTATAGACCCGTTTGATCCCCACCTCAATGAGAGATTTTGCGTCATCATCCGGAATAATGCCCCCTGCAACAACAGGTATATCTGCAAGTCCTTTTTCATTAAGGAGGTTCATAATCTTCGGAATGATCGTATCATGAGAGCCGGAGAGAATGCTAAGCCCGATAATGTCCACATTCTCCTGCTCTGCGGTGCTGACAATCTCTTCGGGTGTGAGGCGTATTCCCTGGTATAGCACCTCCATCCCTACGTCTCTTGCTCGAACCGCTATCTGCTCGGCTCCATTTGAATGGCCATCGAGTCCCGGCTTTCCAATCAGCACTTTAAGTGGCCGCCCCAGTTTTTCTCTAAGTGCCTTTACCTCATCTCTTACAAACCTGATTTCATCCGTCTCTTTTCTAAGCGAGATGGTGGTTCCAGTCGGCGCCCTGTATTCGCCAAATGCCGACCGAAGCGTATCCGTCCACTCACCCGTAGTAACCCCCACATGGGCGCATCGGATTGATGCAGGCATAATGTTTATCCCACTTCTAGCCGCTTCATCCAATTCACGAAGAGCACCTTTAACGGCTTCTTTGTTTCTCTTCGCCTTAAACGCTTTCAGCTTTTCTATTTGATCTTTCACAATGTTATGGTCAACCTTTTGTATTGATTCCTCAACCGACCCTACGAGCGGCGACGGTTCGGTTTCGGTAAAGCAGTTGACTCCAACGATTTTTATATCCCCCGCCTCAATTGCCCGGACGCGCTCGGCATGTGATGTAACAAGAGCCATCTTCATGTATCCCTTTTCAACTGCCGAGAGTGCTCCGCCCATCTCTTGTATCCTCTCAACCTCTTTTCGTGCGGCCCCCTTGAGTTCTTTAACCTTCTCCTCAATCACAGGGGAGCCGTCAAATATATCGGGATACTCAAGCAAGTCTGTTTCATAAGCTAGAATTTGCTGGAACCTGAGCGACCACTGCTGATCCCATGGACGGGGAAGTCCCAGGGCCTCGTTCCATGCGGGAAGCTGAATCGCCCTTGCGCGAGCATTTTTACTCAGAGTTACTGCGAGCATCTCAAGGAGTATCCTTGCAATGTTGTTTTCAGGCTGTTGTGCTGTAAGCCCAAGCGAGTTTACCTGAACACCGTATCTGAATCGGCGATATTTCTCATCTTTGACTCCGTATCGCTTCAGAGTGAGTTCATCCCACATCTCAGTAAAAGCCCTTATCTTGCACATCTCTTCAATGAACCGAATCCCGGCATTTACAAAAAAGGATATGCGCTCTACGATCTGAGGGAACCGATCTTCTGGAATCTGTCCACTTTCACGAACAGCATCAAGCACAGCAATTGCGTTTGCAAGTGTAAATGCAATCTCCTGTACGGGCGTTGCTCCCGCTTCTTGAAGATGGTAGCTGCAAATATTAATCGGATTCCACTTAGGAACCTTCTTGGACGTGTAGACAATCATATCTGAAATAAGGCGCATAGAGGGCTTTGGAGGGAAGACATAAGTTCCGCGGGAGAGATATTCTTTAAGTATGTCGTTCTGAGTGGTTCCTTGGAGTTCAAGAGTATTTACTCCGCGTCTTTCGGCAATCGCGATATATAGAGAAAGGAGCCAGGCTGCGGTGGCATTAATCGTCATTGACGTATTCATCTTCTCTATTGGAATCTGGTCAAAAAGGGCTTCCATATCTTCAATGTGGCAAATCGGAACACCTACTTTTCCGACCTCACCTTCGGCAAGCGGATGGTCTGAGTCGTATCCGATCTGCGTTGGAAGGTCAAATGCAACGCTAAGCCCAGTCTGTCCCTTTGCAAGATTCTTCCTAAACAGTTCATTTGACGCTTTTGCCGTCGTATGCCCTGCGTAAGTCCTCATAATCCAGGGCTTGTCTTTTACCTGTCTTTTCGGTTTTTCCTCGGGTTTTGAAGACATGGATTTGTCCTCCGTATGCTGTAGGGGCAGTTCATGAATTACCCCTACAATTTTATCTGAAAAGTGGGGGAAGTTAAATGTGTTTTGTCTACCTTTCTGGACTTAGCAAGACGTTTGCTTTATAGTGTCTTCGGAGACAGAAAATATCATAAAGTTTTCGCATGAACCCCTGTATGGGTGATTATATGAACTTTTTTTCATATAATAATAGTTAGACGACTCCTCTCTCGGCCATGGAACAGTTAGTCGCGACCTTAGCTTGGCCCGGTGTTATACCTATCATCGCCCTCGTTGCCATCTTGGTTTTTCGGGTGCAGATCAGCGTTCTGATTGGCAGAACAAAGAAGATCGGGAAGGGATGGATTGAGACCTTCGAAAATCAACCAGCTCAGCCCACGGAAGAAAAGAAAGGTGTAGAAGAGTTCTTCAAAACCTTCGATAACCCGCTACTCGTTGAGGGTGAGCAACTCATAATCAAAGATCTCAAAGATCGAAACATCGAAACGCCGGCTGACCGGGAAAAGACCCTGGTGCGGGCGCTTGCGTCCACCAACCTCATTCTCCACTTCGAACGACTCCACGGCCTAATCTGAGCAAGCCAGTTGGTCCTCCTCAGGTTTCTGAATTCTCACAGGGAAGGAGCAAGTCTTGCTGAACTCGTGCAGCTCTACGATGCTGCAAAGGCGGACTATCCATCGTTGTACGAGAATTATCCATTTGACAAATGGTTGGGTTTCTTGCAGGCGTTTAATCTCGTAGCAAAACAAGATTCGCAGGTCTTTATCACGGTCGCAGGATGCGAGTTCCTAAAGTACCTGATCGCTGCGGGCAAGTCTGGGCCTTATTATGGGTGAGCGATTTGTTCGTCTAACCCGAGGTTCAACTTGGACGTGGGGCAAGCGGCGCGCCGGTTAGCACACACGTTATCTTGATCAAACAAGGAAATGAAGACATTGATGCCGAGGCAGAATTAACAAATTATGCTCCTTCAACCTTTGCCAGGTTATCTGCATAGTTGTTATTAACTTGGCAGTGAAGTTCTCTTACTTCCTCTCCCCTGCGCGGCGTATGTCATATCCGGTGATTGATTTGCTCTTCTCTGCCATTGAGTCAACGTATTCTTTATCAACGAGTCCCGCCATGTAGGCCTTGGATATTCTCATAAGGGCTATCTTGGCTGTAGCTTCGTCTATCATCTGTCCGGTTTTCGGATCAAACATAGAGCCTCCGCCCTGCGCGTGGTAAAAATCAAGCTGGTGCTTTGCCTCTTCAATCTGCTTCTTTGTCGGGGTGTAGCACTCGTTTGCAATCTGAGCCTGCTGTGGATGAATCACCCACGTGCCATCCATTCCTATCGCCGCTGCGCCTTCATTTTTTCTTCGTAGTCCCTCGTCAATCTGCTTTACCGTTTCCGGCGAGTCGTCCTTTCTCCAGATTCTCAAATAAACGTTGTCAATCGCATGAAGCCCCACTGCCTTTGCCGCCGTGACTGTGGCCTTTTTCTCGTAGTAAAACATCTCATTCTGTCTGTCTAAAAGCAGGTCTGGATCGCCCCCCAGTTCTGCTGTGTAATCCGCGATTCCGAATATAAGCCCTGCCATTCTAGAGGATGCAGTTGCAATTTCAAAAGCGTGCTCAAGCGCATGTGGCCTTTCTATAAGGGATTCAATTGCAACATGGGTTTTCCATCCATATTTGGCTTCAAGTTCGTCAAGTAAATCTGAAACTAATTTTATATCTTCGGGTCCGTGGACTTTAGGAATTATTACACCATGAAATTTATCCACCGCGCCGCTCATTACGGCCTCCATGTCGCCGTGGAAAAACTCAGACCGAAGGTTATTGGGCCTTACGGTTATAACCTTTTTCCCGAAGTCTATGGTGTTAAGTGCCTCAACCATTACCTGTCTGCTTTTGTCGCCCTTAAATTCATAAGGACAAGCGTCTTCAAGGTCTGCCATCACATGGTCAACGGGAGATTTTACAGGATCGGCTGCATTTTGGTGTAGTTTTAAATTGTGTCCCGGATACGTTAGTTCAGTTCGCGGAACAACGACTCTTTTCCCTCCATCTAAAACAAACACGGTAGTTTCCTCCTTTTGAAGTTTGCTGGTGGATTATCTTATACTAAAAGTAACCACGAAGACACTAAGGCACAAAGTCAAATTAGTAGTATTTCTTAGTGTCTTGGTGCCTTGGTGGTTAGATATTTAGCTCAATTCAAGAAGGCGCCTTGCTATGACCTCATGTTGAATCTCGCTTGTGCCTTCAAATATACTGATTACCCTTCCGTCGCGCCAGAATCTCTCAACAGGATACTCCTTGGAATATCCGTAGCCTCCAAAAATCTGCATAGCCTCCCTTGTTACATATTCCACCATCTCGGCGGAGAACACCTTTGCCATTCCGGCTTCGAGGTCGCAACGTTTGCCCTCGTCTTTCATAGAACAGGCATAGTGGACAAGCTGTCTTGCCGCCTGAACTTTCGTTGCCATCTCGGAGAGTTTCATTCTAATTGCCTGGAAATTGCATATAGGCTGGTCAAATTGGACGCGTTCTTTTGAGTATTTGAGCGCGGCTTCAAATGCGGCCTGCGCAACTCCGACAGCACGGGCTGCCGTTTGAATTCTTGCGGATTCATAAGTGGACATTAATTGGTAGAACCCTTTATTTTCCTCTGTCCCGATCAGATTTTCCGCAGGAACGTAGCACTCATCAAAACTTAGAGCATAGGAGCGCATTCCATGATACCCGACTGTAGGGATAGGTTCACCGGAAATATTGGGGTGCTTTATCACGTCGCCCGGCTCTTTTTCTACAAGAAATATGCTAAGGCCCCTGTGTCTCTTCTTTGGGTCCGGATCTGTGCGGGCGATAACCGTAAGAAGGTGAGCGCGGTTCGCAAATGTGCACCAAGTCTTTTCTCCGTTTAGAACGTAGCCGTTCCCTTTTTTAATTGCGCGGAGCTTCATCCCTCCTGTGTCTGAGCCTGAATCGGGTTCTGTAAAAGCGGCTGCGGTCATAATCTCTCCCCTTGCAATTCTGGGAAGATATTTCTTTCTCTGCTCTTCTGTTCCGTGCGCAAGGAGAAGGACTCCTGTGATAATGCTTCTTGTCATAACGCTTCCCACGCTCAGCCACCCGCGACTTAGCTCTTCAGCCACGATGGCCATGCTTATGTAATCCATTCCAACTCCGTCGTACTCCATTGGAAATATTAGACCGCAGTATCCAAGCTCCGCCATCTTTTTTATAATGTCCTGCGGTATTTCTTTCCGTTCACGGTCCAGTTCCTGTGCAATTGGAACTATCTCTTCATCCGTGAATTTGCGGACAGCTCTTCGGATCTCTTCATGCTCTTCTGTTAATAATGACATGACATACACCCCCAAAGGTTTATCATATGCCCACGAATTTGGGTCTGGCTTTCACAGCTGAGTTCCTTTGATTCAGTAGAATTCTAAGATACCCGGCTTTGGTGAAAATTCAGCCGTTTATTATATATACCTCTTTTAAAAACCTTGTCAATGCGGTTTCCCTGACCGCTTACTTTTTACTTTCATAATGCTCGCTCCTTGATAGTTGCTCGAATCTACCCGAAGGTGCGCAAGGCGGCCTGTCTGCTACAGGCGGGGTGGAGGGAGATAAGCCCTACAAACTTCACTAGAGGTCTTGAGAGAAAAGGTAGAATACCCATAGAAAGAAGTTTATCGGGGTGCCACTGTTATCATTATTAAGGGACCCATCGGTATTGAATGTCAAACTCTGAGTCCCAGCATCAACAAGCTGATTGGGATTAGCAGGGTCTTTAGTAAGATAGTGAACATCCCATGCATTATCAGCGGTCTTTACGAAACACAGGGTCACATCATGAGCGCCGCCTTGAGAATCATATACGGTAACTGCTGTAGAGCTATTATAGTTGAGGGGTAGCGGAGTTTTTTCTTTTAAAATCAGAGGGATTTAGGATAATAATAGCAAAATCTAACAGCTGTGGAGAACTCCGAGATGCAAGAAGTATCAAGACTCAATCCCGAATG
>JBLNAE010000009.1:0-3941 GCA_050259195.1 Ignavibacteriales bacterium | reverse complement strand
AGAGGCTTTTTTCACAAATAAGAATAATTGCCGGCTTGTGTTGGCTAAAGTGAAGGACCCTCAAAGATTTGGGGTAGCGGAGATTAAAGATGGAAAAGTAATCACGGTTGAGGAAAAACCGACAAATCCGAGAAGTCCCTTCGCGGTAACAGGATTATATATCTATGACCATTCGATTTTTGAAGCGGTAAATCACATTAGCATGAGTGCCAGAGGCGAACTAGAAATTTCAAATGCTCACCAGTATTTGATAAATAATGGATTTGATGTCGGTTACTCTGAGATTACGGGTTGGTGGAAGGATACAGGGAGACCCGATGATCTGTTGGAAGCCAATAGACTTATCTGGCATAAGATCACAGAGGACGTTGAGCCAAAGATTATGGGAGAAGTCGATATTAGCTCTGACATTGTGGGGAAAGCGATTGTCGAGAAGGGGGCAAAAGTGATAAAGAGTGTGATACGAGGTCACGTAATAATAGGTGAAAACACCTTGATTGAAAACAGCTACATCGGTCCTTTCACCTCTATTTATCATGGATGTGAAATTAAAAATAGCGAGATCGAGTATAGCATTGTGCTAGAAAATTGTAAGATTATTGATGCCGATATAAGAATAGAAGGAAGTCTCTTAGGGCAAGGGGTTAAGATTTATAAAAAAATTTCCAAGCCACATACTCAAAGATTTGTACTCGGTGATCAAAGCACAGTAGAACTAACTTAATTATGCCAATTACTTCCATACCTTCTCTAACAACCTCTATATATCTGCTTAACCGATGCTCGATTATATACTCTGTCCACTGTCAGTGGTTAAATGTCGCTTTATCCCCTTAATTTTCTCTGTGTACTCGATGATCTCTGCGGTTAATAAGAAGCAACTAGCACCAAATATAAATCCCGATGAATAGGCGTTACAATTCTTACAACACCTATTTAAGAGAGAAATTCGGTTGCCGTGTTCATAAAGTTTCGGTGGACGTTGGGTTTACGTGCCCAAATAGAGACGGCGCCGTGGCTACCGGAGGCTGCATATATTGCAACAACGACAGCTTTGTTCCTCGGTATGCCCGCCCACGTGTTTCTTTAAATGACCAGATTAAGAATGGAATGGAATATTTGAGGAGGAGGTTCAAGGCTGAAAAATTCATAATCTACTTTCAAGCTTACACAAACACATATGATAAAATCGAGAGGCTTGAAAAGCTCTATAGGGAGGCGCTTGAGCGTAATGATGTTGTGGGTCTTGCCGTAGGTACAAGGTCTGACTGCGTGAATGAGAAAAAGATAAAGCTGTTTGAAAACCTCTCCAAGGACTGGTTTGTAATACTTGAGTATGGGATTGAGTCAATTTACGATAGGACATTGGAATTTATGAATAGAGGACATAATTATCAATCCGTTCTCGATGCAATCCGGATTACAAAGGGAAGAGGTATACATATAGGTGCTCACATAATTGTTGGGTTTCCCGGCGAGACTCAGGATGAAATGCTTGGGATGGCTGATGAGATATCGAGGCTCGATATAGATTTTCTAAAGGTTCATAACCTGCACGTCGTAAAGAATACACCCCTTGCCAGAATGTATGCAAAAGAACCTTTTCATCTTTTTACCTATGAAGAATATATCCACTTTATCTCACGTTTTATTGAGCGCCTATCTCCTAAAATCGTATTAGAGAGGCTTTTTACGGATACTCCTCAGGACCTTCTGATAGCTCCAATATGGAATAAAACACATGGTGAATTCCTGAGTGGAATTGAGGGAGAGCTTCAAAGAAGAGATACACATCAGGGAAAATTGTTTAAGGGAGATCCGTATGGGAGTAGTCACTGACTCAGTTTCAGGGAAGGATGTTTCAAATGCGAAAACTATAATCCGGCCTTCTTATAACTTTAGCCTAGTCTGAGCCTATAACCATAGTCTTATTGACTTTTAGCCTCGTTTGGATTTTAATTAACTGGTAGTACTTGTAACTAGACATTAGTATTAATTAATGGGGGTAATTTCTCGATCGATGGAGGGTAGATTATATGTCATTTGACATATCGCTGGCTGGTGAATTGTCTAATAAACAGGACTGGTATGCCGTTTATACTAAGAGCCGACATGAAAAAGTGGCGGAGATAAACCTGAAGAATCGTGGTGTTACGACCTTTCTTCCTTTAAGAGAGGTTGTATCCAGGTGGAAGGACCGTAATAAAACCATAAACCTTCCTCTCTTCCCCTCTTATGTTTTTGTAAAAATAGGCCCTATGGATATGCATAATGTTATGTATACAAAGGGAGTCTTGAAAGTAGTTGGATGTAATGGCACTCCGGTGCCGGTGCCTGCTGAGCAGGTTGAAGCTGTAAGGTCACTTATTCAAAGCAGGTTAAAGTATGACCCATACCCTTATCTTGATGCGGGAAGAGAAGTCTTGATTAAAAGCGGGCCCCTGCAAGGGATAATTGGTAAAATTTTGGAGAAAAGATCAAAACACAGATTTGTGCTTTCTATAGACCTTATAAAAAAGTCTGTCTCTGTGGAGATCGATATTGTTGATATGGAACCGCTATAGTTTAGCGGTTTTAAGGGAGCTGAATGGCGGTGCATGAATCGTAGTAATTGACCAGCGGTGAGTATTATTTCGATACAGTGCATTAGAAATAGAAGGGGAGGAGGACAATATAATCATGCAAAATGGAAACCACTTGAAGAAAAACGATGGAGCTTTGAGAATAGTATTAGCTTGTTATTACCCACTGTTAATAGAAGGGGTTTGTAAGATATTAGAAAGTGATAAAGGCGTACAGGTAGTGTCCAAGGTATCTAATGTGCTCGACTTGGTTCAAGCATGTGAGGGGCTCAATTTTGATGTTTTGCTCCTTGATGTTGATCTGCAGGGTTTAAATCTCTCAAAGGTTCTTCAATTGCTTAAAAAGAACAAGGCTGCCAAGGTAATTTTAGTCGTAAATGGCGACTATAATGAAAATATGCTTATAAATGCCATTCGTTCCGGTGTGAGAGGGTATTTATTGAAAAATGCAGATTCATCTCGGCTTCTAAAGGCAATTAAAGCTGTAAATGAAGGGGAGCTTTGGGTGGAAAGAAAGCTGATGATAAAAGTTTTAGAAGCCTTTTCCTCTCCACGCAGGGGAGCCAAAGGCAGTAAGTCCATATATGATCTCACTGAGACTGAGGCAAAGGTGGTAAAATTGGTTTTGAATGGCTGCAGCAATAAAGATATTGCAAAAAATCTTTTTTTAAGTGAAAAGACTGTGAAGTTTCACCTATATAAGATTTTTAAGAAGCTTTCTGTTAAAAACAGATCTGAGCTTATACTCTACGGTTTCCGAAATGGATTTGCAGGCTAAGTGAGTGGAGCGTTTGTTTGAAGTCTGTCCTAAAAGGTTTATACACTACTAACCTTCATCTAACCATCGGCCTATTGTCCAGCCATGGAGTCCATATTTAGTCGAATTGACAGTTTGAAAATGAGAGCACTATTTTCAATAGGATTTCCCTTTGACCCTGCTGAAGGGGAATGCTATCGGCCACTGCTAGAACTGTCAACAAATACTTTACCCCTTTTGTTGACTGATGTTCTTTTCTCTGTATTTCCTATGGTATCGATGGTTCATCTAGTACAGACTAAAGTTATATGCTAGAGAAGAAATAGGGCTTTTTTATATTAATTAATCCTTCTAAAGTCCTATTGCATTTAGGCCCTAACACGAATATATATATCATTTAAAACTGCAACTCTGCAACTTGCCTTTTTTGTAAGTGAGTTGCGGAAGCACATCGAATGGAGTTTATTATGTCAAAACACCCCTGAGTAAAGTCAAGGGACTTGTCTCTAGTCTGTAAGGGCTGAGACTTCGGGGTAATTTGACAGGTTACCCAAGCCAATTGAGCCTGCTCTTTTGGCTAGATTGATAGACGCATTGAGGTC
>JBLNAE010000008.1:0-7549 GCA_050259195.1 Ignavibacteriales bacterium | reverse complement strand
TAACTATCCGTAGAAAATCCACTGGCGACTGGTTTGTCGCCTTCTCTTGTGATAATGTGCCTATAGGGGAATTTGCTAAGACCGACAAAGAAATTGGCATTGATGTAGGGATTGAGAGTTTCTCGGCAGATTCCGATGGTGTTGTTGTAGAGAACCCAAAGTTTTTTAGGAAATCCGAAAAACTTCTGATAAGAAGGCAAAGGAGTCTGAGTAGAAAGAAAAAGGGGTCTAGTTATCGCAATAGGGCTAGAATACTCGTTGCTAAAGCACATCAAAAGATAGCTATCAAAGAAAAGATTTTCTCCATAAAACTGCTAACTACTATGTGGAAAGATTTAAGACTATCTATATTGAGAATCTGAATATTAAAAGAATGTTAAGAATAGGCGTTTGAGCAAATCTATTGTGGATGTCGCTTGGGGTATGTTCTTTAATATATTGCAAGCCAAAGCGGAAGAAGCTGGACATACAGTAATTAAAGTGCCTCCCAGGAATACATCTCAAAGATGCTCGAATTGTGGAGCTATTGTTAAGAAATCCTTGTCTCAACGTATACATCGGTGTATGAACTGTAAAATTGTTCTCCATCGAGACCTCAATTCAGCTTTAGAAATACACAGGCTCGGTCAGAGCCTTCAGCCGATAACCTCGCCGTTAAGTGGGGTTGGCTGAGAATCCTATGCCTTTAGGCGTGGGAGTGTCAAAGATTCCATTGCAACCCCTTGATAGAATCTATAACTTTAGTCTTATTTTTTTTGGAAAGTTAGGCTTTCTTCCCTCCAAAAAATCAAACTTGATTCCATACTGTCAATTTGATAAAAATATGATATATCGAGATGGGGGTCGTAATGTTTTTTCGTCTCGCATACAAGAGAAAATTCCTTTTTCGAACCGTCAAAAAATAGTATCGCCTAAAAAAAGCGCCTACTCTCAGGTTAAACCTCTCAGAAACATTGCGACCCTTCCTATCTAAATAAAACCCTTTTGTTCATCTCATTCCAGGTAAGTTTTGCATCCTTTTACTCTCCTTAGCCGCCGGGGAAATGGAAATGAGCAGTTGAAGAGAAACTTTTGCTTGAACGGGATTATTCTTTGTGTGACAATTTTAAAAGGTTATACATAAATTGGATTATAGGACTATATCTGTGTCGAACTTACGCCTTTCCTTTCTCATCACTTTTTTTGGCTATCTTTGCTCCTTCTCCGGCGCATTCTCTTTGGCTCAGACAAGTGATAAAGGATATCAATTAGAAAAGTCCGAATTGACTCGATTGTATAATGGAGAAGTTATAATTAAGTCAGATGAATCCGGTCATGAGAGGAGAGTGCAGGCCGCTATTTTGATTGACTCGCCACCCCGGCAAATTTGGAATGTATTAACCGACTGCAATCACACCCCTGAATTCATCCCGAATTTAAAGAGTTGTAGGATCTTGCAACGTGGTGGGGATACTCAGATTACCGAACAGCAGGTTAAATTCTCCTGGTTTCTACCCATGATTACATATATCTACCAATCAAATTACCAGAAATTCAAGAGAATTGATTTCAAGGAAGTCAGTGGAGATTTAAAGGCTCTGGAGGGTAGTTGGGTCTTGGAGGAGATAGGCGATGGCCAACGTACGATATTAACGTACTCGGTTTTTTCGAACCCCGGCTTCTTTATTCCTAAGTGGCTGGTACGACGAATCTTGCGAAAAGATTTGCCTAAGGTTCTGTTGGCCCTGCGTAATCGTGTTTCGGATTTATCCCAACGGTAATCGAGCTAAGATAACGATGTTATAATTATAAATATTGGGTTCGGGCGGGACCAGAATAAAAATGTTGCAAATCGGAAGAAACACAAAGTTTCTTTTGAAGAAGCGAAAAGTGTTTTTTATGACGAAACCGCTCGGCTGATTTCAGATCCAGATCATTCGGAAGATGAGGACCGCTTTATTTTATTGGGCTTAAGTAGCAAACTTCAAGTGCTCGTTGTTGCTCACACTTACCGAGCGAGCGATGAGATAATACGAATTATATCTGCGAGAAAGGCAATTAAAAAGGAAAGAAAATTCTATGAAAGGAGAGAATAGAATGAGAAGGGAATACGATTTTTCAAAGTCTATAAAAAATCCCTACACCAAAAAACTCAAAAAACAAGTTACGATACGACTTGAAAACGAGACGATTGATTATTTTAAGAAGCTTGCCGAGGAAGCTGACATTCCTTATCAGAAGTTAATTAACCTCTTCTTAAGAGACTGCGCTGGGAAAAAGCTGAGACCTTCAATTAACTGGAATACAGCAAAAGATTGATCCCCAAATTTTTTGGCTTGAACTTTGCTGCTAATGGATTGCTAAAGCGTAGCTAATTTCTTCTGTTTAATAGGGAAACCGGATAAGGTCTTGCCCTAATGTAAGCCTGGGGAAGTGTTCTACATTCCGGGTTACTAAGATAAGCCACTCCACAACCGCCGTAGCCCCGATCAAAGCATCTTCCAAGTGCAGAATCAATCCTCTTTTACGAAACCGATAGACGTACCTTCCAGCAAGGTCAGCAACGGAGGCGTGAATCGAAATAATCTCGAATCGGTCGGAGATTTATCGTTGCCTTTTCCTCATGAGGATGGCAGCCTGCGAAAACTTCCGAACGGATCACAACTGAGATGGCAGGAACTGCTTCTTCTACTAATCTGTCTAGGTAATCCCAGTAGGAACTCGCACCCCGAAGAAGACCGATGACAAAATTCGTATCAAGAAGATGGCTCATCCCGTCACTCGGCTCTTCGCTGGCCTATAGCGACTAAAATCCTTGGGAGATAGAAGATCTGGATGATCCTCTTCTTTCCATGCAGTAGTGCATCTTAGCTTTTTTAGGCTCTTAGTCAGTGCGATGCGGTCTAGTTCTCGCCTCAGAGCCTCTGCAACTAAAAGACTCCTTTTACCGGCCGGGACCTTTTCCAGACTCCGCAGCAGTTCTCCAGGGAGTGTGAAAGTTACTTTTTCAACAGCCATTTGTTCCTCTATGCATATTTATCGGTATAAGTATACCGATACAGATAAATACATCAAGAAAATTTCGTTGCCTCAGCGATGGAACTATCGCTGTCCAAGTTTTTCCATCTCTAGTAAAATTCACAATTCAAGGCGCGACCCCTTATTTTTTCGAAATAATTCTGACTTGGCACAGGCTATGCAAAAGAGTGTAGTAAGGATCCCTACCAATACCCCTGAATACAGGAGAGTAAAATCGAAGCCTTGAGGGAATATTACAGCGTTAAGAACTTCTATAATAACTAAGAGTCCAAAACTGAAAGACGACGACAGCATAGAAAGTTTTATAATTCCCCAAGGATAATTTAATAAGAAGGCATAAAAGAGAAAACTCAGGGGAAGAAAAAAAGAGAAACAGAAGGCTATATTGCCTAAGATGTTCCTTCCAAAGAATTTTGACAATTTGTTGTCAAAAAGAACTATCTGGCTATGTTGCGAGCCATTTACAAAAAGTCTTTCCATCCCATTTTCATAAGTAACCACTAGATGCTGAATCTCCATTTTTAAAAAACTATCTTTTATTAGCTCCATATCCTATCCATGCAACCCTGTCAGAGGAGTGCGAAGTAGAAAATATAAGTTCTTTCCCATTTGAACAAAAGTAAAATTATTAAGAGGTGGGATTTGTGAATTTGAAAATGACACTATACGAGCTAATATAGGCTGATTGATTTTATTCGGTTTAACCCACACCTCAATAGTAAGTTCGTTAGTAGTTCTAATAGCGTTGTAGAGTTTTTCAACAGAGCCCTGCCTTTGTATAATTGTGTTATCTAAGATTTCTAGACCATTAGGAGTTAACCATCGGACTGTAGAAGGATTGTGAATAGCAAGGTTAAGCGGTTGGCTGAAGCCAGAGCTATCATGTACAGCTTTTCCACTGCCCTCCTTAAAATTGTAGAATGCTACAAGACTATCTTTAATTCTATTGCTATCAATAGAATAGTAAGGACCTGCCATAAAATTAGTATAGACCTCAGGAAAAGATTAGATAACGCACAGAAATTTAGACAGGAAATCTTAAAGGAGAAAGAGTCTCCTCCAGGCTATTGCCAGGGTAAATAGACCCTATGAAGATGATGAAGGAAGAAAGAAACCATCCGGGTTTGCCCTAGATTTTGTTGGAATATTTGAGAACCTCGAAAAGGCACTGGCTTTTGACTCAAAGGATATAGAAGGGGTTGTCCATGATCTTGGTGTGCTTAAGGCAAGATTCAAACAACAAATGGAAGAGGCAAAGAAAAACTTCCTAAGCTTAATCCACGGGAAGACAGGAGATAAAGCTGTTGAGGCTGTTCTTGAGCATTTTTTGGATGAAAATAAAAGGCATGATTTTTACAAGTTCTTTAAGGAAATCTCAACTATATATGAAATCCTATCGCCCGATGCTTTCCTAAGACCATACGTTGATGATTACGAGACGCTTGCAAGGATGTACAGAATCCTTAAAGAAGCCTATGAAGGGGGTCTTCCTATAGACAAGGAATTCATGAGGAAGACCGCCAGGCTTGTTCAGGAACAGACTCATAGCGACAAGATAAAGGCTACACTTGATATATATGAGATAGATGAAGAAACCCTAAGAAAGATAGAAGAAAGCAAGGCATCTGGTACAGAGAAGATATTTAACCTAATAGTGAGCATAGAGAATACCATTAGAGATCGTTTGGACAGGGAACCCTATTTAATTTCCATAGGGGAAAGGGCGGAGGCAATCACAAGGCTATTTAAGGAAAGGCAGAAGAACACTGAGGAAACACTAAGAGAACTTAAAAAGCTGATTGAGGAAATAAACGAAGCTAGGAAAGAGCAAGCAGAGAGGAATATGCCTGTTGAGGCTTTTTCCATATTCTGGATGTTTAAAAAAGAGGGCGTTTCAGAACCCGAAGCGAAGGCAAATCAGATGAAAGGCATTTTAGAGAAGTACCCTTATTGGAAAAAGAGTGAAAAACACGAAAGGAGCGTGAAACAAGAACTCTATAAGATACTTATACAATCCAAAGTAGAAAATGTAACGGAGATGGCAAAAAGAATCATCAGAGTGATTAAGGGAGAAACAAAATGATGATTACCTTTGAAAAATTTAAAGAAGAGGTGCTCTCCTGGGCAGAGAGATTGAGAATACGTCCAAAGGAAATTCATATAAGAAATATGAAAAATAAATGGGCAAGCTGCTCAAGTAAAGGCAGGCTTACCTTTGCCTCAGCCCTTTTGAGTATATCGGAAGAAAAGAGAAATAAAGTTATCGTCCACGAACTCCTACACTTAAGGTATCCGAATCACGGAAGGATGTTCAATGTTCTGCTAGACACATATTTGATGGGCAATGAACAAAATAGAAGAAACAAGAGCTAGGGAGACAAAATGGATTAATTTAACCTAGAGGGCTATTCTTGGGGCGAGTTTATGCCAGATGCAGTTAATTTATCGAAGCTATTAGCCATCCTACGGATATAGTAAGTGAATTTGACTCAAATAATCCTGGAACGACTATTGTTACCTAAAGAATATTATAGGCTAATGATGGAAGTTTTCTCATTTATGAAAATAGAAACCTAACAGGGTCTAGTAAATACTTAATTTCTCAATATCACTAAGTATCTTTGAAACGTATTCTAACTTCTTTTTATATTCCCTGTATCCATTGTATCTTGTGTTGTTATTGCCATTGTTACTCGTATCTTCTTTTACAAATATTGTATAATGGCATTTAGGACAAACATAAAAGTCGAACCTTGTTCTTTTTACCAGCAGGTCTCTGATAGCTATAATTGAAAAACCTACAAAAATACTGCCAATTAACTCCAGAATTTCAAGCCCTCTCCCCCCAGTATGAACATCTTCCTTCCCTTTGTATTCAAGCTGCACCTTACAGTTAGGACAATGTCTTTTAATTAACATTTCTTTGCTCATGACCCTTTCCTCCTTTTTTCATTTTATAGTAACAGAAGGAAATATTTCCTGACAACATGACCCAAAACCACCACCTTCAACCATTTGAGAAAAAGATTACAAGCCTTTGCTTAGCTCTGTTAAAACCTTCGGTATGTTTTTATCACCTTTTCCATATCAGAATAAGCTTCACAACCCCTAGTTTATATCAACCTACCATGTCCTAGATAAGACCCCTTTGTCCCATTCCCCTGCCTTCTCTAGGCGTGTGTGCGTGTGTTGACAAGGGTGTATGGTGGTGAGATAATGGCAATAACAAAACCCTCCTACATAGAATGGGTTAACTGTCGGACGAGAGCGCAAAAACATCGGAGCAGCCATGTGCCGATGTTCGAAAATGCATCAGACCACTCGGTTTCAGCTAGTGGATGGCAAATGAGATTGACTTTCAAGCATGGTACTAAGCGCGTGGACGGACTCGATGTTGATATTAAAATATAATGGGAATTACTTTGATAATGCCTCATAGTATTGAATTTCTTAGGGGTGGCGTATGAAAAATCAGAGGGCGATATTAAAAGTCGCAATATTCGTCTTATTTGCGCTTCTTATCTTCATGGTTTTTATCTTTGCTTTTGGCGGGGAGAGTAGCTTTTTTAAAACATGGTTTAGTTGGGCATTGGGGTTTTTATTATATACCTCTCAAGAGTTGTTCTTACGGTCTTTTTATCAGCTCTGTTATATTCAGGTAAGCAGGGATTTCCGTGCTGTTTTTCAACTCGTTGCCTAATGGAGAAGGCTCTTGAACTAGACAACTTGATACATATGGAATTATTATTACTTATTGCATAATTCCTCTCCTTCAATATGGTCCTATTTATCCTTTTTAGCCTTAGCCTGTAATCTCTCTATAGCCTTTAGTTCTTCGGTATGAGACTTTACATAGCTTTCGAGATAAGAGGCAATCAGGTTAGACAGGGACTCATCCAATACCGAGGCTATCAGCTTAGCCTTTTCTATAAACTCCTGTTTCTCATCTGGAACGTATAGGGTTATCTTTGCCATTCTCCATTACCTCCGTATACGAAGTATATAATAATCCTTAGTAAAAGCAAATCTTGATTAAATTTGACTTGAGTAAAATACGTGAAATAGGTATAATACTAACAAAACAAAAGAAGGGGGTAAATAAATTATGGTAGTATTTGTAAAAGGCAATCGGTGGTCTATAGATTATTACTTTCAATGGCAGGAGAAAATGGGAAGTAGTAGGGCATATAGATAAGATCACAAGGACACACGCTGAGAAAGCACTTAAGGCTAGGGTAGGGGAGATAGTTCAGGGGAAGTTCAATATAGAGCAAACAAGAAAGCCTGTGTTATTTGATAAACTGTTTGATAGGTATTTAGAATATGTAAAGAACAACTATAGAGCTTCGTTCCGTGTTGAGGAAATGGGGAAGGTATTTCTCGAACACTTTGGCAGTAAGAACTTAGCGCAAATAAACTCGTGGCATATAGAAAAGTATAAATCAGACCGTAAAGCCTTGGGTCGCAAACCATCTACTATCAATCGTGAGCTAACAATCCTAAGAAGGATGTTTAACCTAGCAATCCAGTG
>JBLNAE010000007.1:0-7743 GCA_050259195.1 Ignavibacteriales bacterium | reverse complement strand
TTACATATACCCCTATTATTTGAGAGTTGAATCTTTGGGCAAAGAACTTTGCATAGTTTAGAGCTTCCTCAGATTCTTTTGAGCCATCGGTGGCCCATATTATCCTTCTTATCTCTCTCATAAAATTTTCCCTCCTTTATATTAACTTACCGGTTTCAGAGCTAATACCGAGCAGGGGGATTCTTGAATCACTTTCTCTGCAACGCTTCCTAATACAATCCTCTTTATACCCTTTCTTCCGTGTGTATTCATTACAATCAAGTCCGCTCTTTCATTCTGCGCAAATTCAATAATTCCTAGATAAGGGTTTATTGATTCTACCACCCTGTGCTTAATCTTTACTTTGCCACCCAATTGAGAGGAGATTTCAGCAATCTTCTTTTTAAGCTCATTATCGTAGACGCCCCGCATATCCTCCAACACACTCACCGGAAATTCATAGGGGTATGAAATGAGTTCTAACACATAGACTATCAAAATAATAGAGTCAAATGCCTCACTCAAAGAAACAGCGTATTTTAAAGCCGAGTCGAATTTGTCAGACACATCAAACGGGACAATTATTCTCTTGATTTTCGATTTTCCGGTTCTGGCTCTCACCGCGAGAACTGGTATTTGAGACCCTTTTAATACTTTAATAGTGTTGCTACCGACCAAGGCTCTATCCTTAAGCCCAAGTCCTCGTTTCCCCATTACTATGAGATCAGCTTTCCCCTCATTAGCAACCTCTATAATTTTTTCATGTGGTGAACCGGCCACAACCTTATATGTGAACTTTAGATTCTCCCCTTTTAGTTCTTCTCGAACCCCGTCAAACGTATCAAACCACTTGCCTGCCGCATCCTCAACCCATCCTGTAAGGTCTATTCTTTCACCGAAAAGAGCGCCAACCTTTTTGTCAATTACCTTTATTACATGAAGACCTATAATCTCCGAGTTAAAGGCGTTTGCAAAGAGCTTGGCATAATTCAAAGCGGCCCTAGCCTCCTTTGAGCCATCTGTAGTCCAGAGTATTTTGTTTATTCCGATCATTTAATTCTCCTGTAGACAAACTCACTAAAAGGTTTCCCTGCGATTGTAATTGCAAGCCATGTGCCGCAAATTGAATGCACATAAGTTGCTAAAATCACTACGAATTGTTCAGAATGCCCGCCATTAGATAAAGCACACGTGTCAGGAAATAAGACATCTAACCTTATAAACGTTTATACCCTTTTCAGGTAATCGGTAAACTCAATCCGCTCTAGGTTGGAAGGTTATTCGTTTCCCCTCGCGCTTTTGAATTAATTGAAGAAATCCAATCCACTATGGCTCTTACAGTCTCATCAGGATTTTCCATGCAATCATGCTTAGCTTTTGGTATATATTTCACTGTTACATTAGGGTTTCCCGCTTCACGAACCAGACGGGTCAGTTCTTCGGTTTCCCGCGACTCGATTATGTCATCATTCTCGCCCTGAAGAAAGAGAACCGGAACCCTCACCTTCGATATTAGCTTGTATGTCATAGCATTATAAGCCTCCGGCCCTCTCATAAACCACCAAGCTTTGTACGAAAAGATTTCGATATGAAAGGGGTAAAATGTAGGTCCCCATGCTCGATAGACGATGAAAATTTCATCGTTTATACTTTTATGAGGATCGGGGCCTAGAATCTCCTTGGCTTTACTGTATACCTCATTGTAGGACGGTACGCTGTTCCATTTATCCCAACGCCTTCTCTGGGAGTCGGGAAGAGAAAAAGCACAGCCCTCTAAAATTAAACCGCGAACATTAGGGTCAGACCTTTTTGCAGCATAATATGCGGCTATATTTGCTCCCAAGCTATACCCCAGTATAAAGATTTGTCGGAATCCCTCCTTTACAAGCAGTTCTACCGATGCATCTATGTCATTTATGGTGTCATCGAATACCCCTTGTCCCATTATCTGTCCCATAAAAGCCATCCGCGTGTTGACCGAAAAAGAGCCAATCCCATGTTCCAGCAGGGCTGGTGGAAGGAGTCGAGGAGTACCACGGGCCAGAAAGTGCCCTAGCACACCATGAATATACAGAATCACAGGTGCATTTAATATATCTTCTTTATTATCAAGCTCCATTAAAAGCAAGAGGGCATCCAGTTGAAAGCCGTCCTTAGTTTGAAGACTCATAAGACTTTCTTTTCTACGGATCATAAATATTGGGTAAAATGAAGTTCTATAATTTTTGGAATCTTCTATCAAGCCATTTTATTACTATATCTCCTACCTCGTCTTCCTTTCCTTCCAACGTGTGCCCGGCATTTACATAAAAGGCCGATACATCCCTATTGCCGGCATTAAGGACAATCTGAGCCAGATCAAAGGTCTCAATCGGGTCTATTATATCATCATGCCAGCCCTGAATAAGAAGGATGGGAATCTTTATCTGTTCTATCTGCTTATACGCCTTTGCACCCTCGGCATCGGGCCCAGCAAGAAACCACCATGTTTTGTAAGTATAGATTTCGGTATGTTCAGGCCGATAAGTGTCCCCGCGTGCTCTATAGATCAAAATAGTGCGGTCTTCGGATGTGTTATATGGATCCGGTTTAAGAATCTCCTTAGCTTTTCTATAAACCTCTTCGTATGAAGGCTCGCTTTTCCACCTGTCCCATCGGCGGCGAATTGAGTCCGACATAGAATAGGGTGTTGCAAGAGCGATCACACCCTTTAAGGTTGTATATCTAGATGGATCATTTCGTAAGGCCGCATACCTCAAGACAACACTTCCACCCAGACTATAACCCGATAGGATAATTTTTTTATAGCCCAACTCCTTTAGAAATACTATAGACGTATCTATTTGAGGCACAGTTTCTTCTAGGATTCCATAGCCAAAAAACAGTCCAAAGTTCGCCATACGGGTATTTATAGCCAGAGAGGAATAACCCGACTTCTCTAGGAGCGGTGGTAAAAAACGCTGGCTTCCATCTAAAAAGTTTCCTAAGAAACCATGTACGTGGATAATAATAGGCTTTTTCTCAGATTTATCACTTCCGACCGTACTATGATATAAAATGGCATCTATTTTACTATTGCCGAAGGGAATAGATATAAGCTCTTGTTCCATAAATCCTATTTTTCTCCTAAAGATAACCTACTGGATTATCATAAAAAGAGCTAGAGTCTTTCACCGAATGCCAACTCAATCTCTTTATTACCCTCTCGAATATCCATTTCATGGGTTCCTCTACCTGTGTTTATGTAAACCACTCCGGGTAATCTTATCAACTTTGAATCGAGTCTAACCTTTATTCTATGTATGTTTTCGAGTGTGAGATTGACTGTACTGTCTTCATATATATCAGCCTCAACCTTAATCGGCTGTTCTGTCTTAAATGGTGAGAAATCAAGCCAGAATATGCTGTCTTTAAAGAGTCCATTAGGAGCCGTGTAACTGATGCTCTTGGGAAACCTATTCCTTTTAAACATTTTAAACCAACTAAAAACCTTGGGCAGGTCTTCATCCACCATATACCACGTGTGTCCGTGTTCGGGGTAGGCGGTAAATTCAGTTGGCGCTCCGAGCTTTTTTGCTATCTCATAGAGCGTGAGTCCCTCATCCATAGGGATAGCTTCGTCCCCGCCGCCATGAGAGATGTAAAGAGGAAAATCCTTCAGGTTTTTTAACATCCTTTGGGGATAATCCAAACTATCTATGAATTTTTCCAATTCATTCTTTCCCATCTTTTCTATTTTATCTTTATAAGACCTCAGACGATAAGGTCCGAACACCACTCCAGATGCGGCAATTAGATCGGGATAATACAGGGAAACAAGTAAAACCTCTAGTCCTCCATAGGACATTCCGGTAACAAACACACGGTCTTCATCTACGGGGAAGATTTCCTTTATGACCTCAAGAAACTCCGGGAATACATCTAAGCGACCCCGACGGATATATTTTTCGCCCAGAGTAACGGAAGGAATAACCGCGATGTATCTATTTTCTCTGGCATATATATGGAGTTCCTGAGACTTGATATAGTTATTCAGACATATAACAACAGGAAGCCTTTCACCCTCTTCGTATTGTGGGCAGATATAATGGAATTCGACCCTCTGTTGGTATTTCGTTGAAAGATATGACCTGGAATAGGTTTGTCGCCCATCTAGTGTGAACTTATAGCGTTCTGGATGGCTCTGAGATAGAATATCTCCGCTCTCCCCAATATAAATAATCGAGTTGGCACCACCCGCGATATCCGGATTTAGATCAGCATTATTAGGGTCATTTATCCAGTTCCCGTCAACAATATATTTATAATCATACGACCTATCCGGTTTTAATTCTAAAACTATACGCCATACATCATCCTTTCCCTTTATTAAAGGGGTGGATTTCTTTTTCCATCCATTAAAATCCCCGGCAAGGAAAACCTCTTTAGCCCATGGTGCATAGTAGCTAAAAAGAATGCCCTCTTTAACACGGGCTGGTTTAGTCGCCCACCAGCCCTCATACCGTTTAACTATATGCACCATAGATTGGTTGAACTCCGAACCTAAGCTGTTTCCCATTCCTCGTGTCTTACAATTAAAACCGGACAAGGTGATGAAAAAGTCACCTTATGACTTGTAGTTCCTATAGCAAGCTGACCAGACTCCGTCTTAAGCCCATGGGAACCCATGACAATCAAATCAATGTTTTTCTCTTTTGCGAATGTGTTAATGACACGCCAGCGCGGTCCAATAACTATATTAGCCTCGACTTGAAATCCCCTTTTCTCAAAAATCTTTTTCTCTTCCTTCAGCTTTTTCTCCATCTGCGCTTCGAGTCCCTTATAGAATTCCTTGATTTCCGCATCTATATCAGGGTAATCCAGAGGCTCTATGGCATGAAGTATATAGACATTCGCATGGAGTTTTTCTCCTAAATAAATCGCATACTCTCTTGCCTTTTCCGAATACAAAGAAAAGTCCGTAGGAAAGAGTATTCTCTGTATGTTCATCTTTGTCTCCTCTTGGTTATCAGTTGTAATTCATCTCACTATACATATCGGTGCATTTAAGGCTTTATAGCTACTTTGATAACACCGTCCAGTTGATTTGAAAATACCCTGTATGCTTCTTCTATATCGTCGAGCGAGAATCTGTGCGTAATAAGCTGTCTCAAATTGACCCTCTCATTCTTAACCAGATTGATCAACCTCCTCATCCTCTCCTTCCCGCCGGGGCATAATGTTGAAACAACCTTCTTATCAGCTATACCGTATCCAAAATCCTGAAGGGGCACACCTAGGTTTCCAAGCTGTGCAGGATAAACGCCAAGACTCGATATTGTTCCCCCGACGCGGGTGCACTTTACGCAGTTCTCAAAAGTCTGCTGAAGACCGATTGCCTCAATCCCCACGTCAACCCCCCTCCCATTCGTAATCTCCATAATCTCTTTAACCGGATCCACCTTTTTAAAGTTGAGTACAATATCCGCTCCCATGTTCTTTGACATCTTCATTCTCGGCGAAACAGAGTCAACCGCGATGATTAGAGCGGCACCCTTGAGCTTAGCCCCCGCTGTGGCGCTCAGCCCAATCGGCCCCTGTCCGAACACGGCAACGCTGTCTCCAACCTGAATGTCCGCGCTTTCGGCACCGGAAAGACCGGTTGAGAAAATGTCGGTTGTAAAAAGCACGTCCTCATCAGAAAGCTCATCCGGAATCCGAGTTAAATTTGCCATAGCGTTTGGAATCTTCACGTAATCCGCCTGACAACCGTCAATGGTGTTTCCCATCTTCCATCCGCCTAAAAATCCGCCGCACTGAGCCCAATTCGCAGAAAGGCAGTACTCGCACTGACCGCATGGAGTGATAGCATTAATCGCCACCCGTTCTCCTTTTTTATATCCCGTAACCCCATCGCCGAGTTCATGAATAACTCCAATTGGCTCATGTCCTATGATTTGACCGGTTTTCACAGGATATTCCCCTTTCATTATATGAACGTCGGTACCGCATATTGTAGTAAGGGTTACCTTAACTACTGCCTCGCCGGGACCAGCCTTTGGAACAGGGCGGTCCTCAAGCCCTATTTTATTAGGACCTTTAAAGATGTTGGCCCTCATCTTCATTCCGACACCTCCTAAAAAATTGTTTTTCCTCAGCTAACGGTTATACGAATAGTATGCCACATCTAAGACCCATGATTCTATAAATGCATATTCTAAGGCCTCATTGCTAAAACCGGGCATGGAGACTCGCTTATAACCTTTTCAGTGGTACTCCCCAAAATAAACCTGGAAAACCCCTTTCTTCCATGGGTGGTCATAATGATAAGATCAATTCCTTCTTTCTCAGCAAAATTCACTACCCCAAACCAGGCCCTCAAGAACAAAGTCACCCTTTCATATATCTCGAGATCTTTTATCTTTTCTTCAGGGATTCTACTTTGTTGGAGCTTCAACTCTTTTAGCGCGAGTGTCCATAGTTCTTCTATCACTCTACTTGTCGAGATCTCATAGCTGTGATGAAGCTCTATAATGTGGAGAAGGTGGATTGCCGAATGGAATCTTTCGGCTAAACCTACGGCAATGTCTAAGGAGACAGAGGTAGATTCCGACAAGTCCGTAGGAACAAGTATCTTCTTTATATCAATTTTATCTCTATTTCCCTTTTTATATCTTACAGCTAAAACAGGCACCTTCGCCGCCCTTAAAACTTTATTTGTGTTGCTCCCAAGGAGAATTCTATCTTTAAGTCCTAATCCCCGTTTTCCCATCGCAATCAAATCTACTTTTTCTTCCTCAGCAACCCTGAGAATCTCTTCATGCGGCACTCCGGTCTCAATACGTATATCCCGTTTTATTTCCCTTGGTTCGAGTTGTTCCAGGGCTTTGTTGACCCTTTCATATTCTCTTTTCTCCAGAGTTGCTTGAATTGAGAACAACTCATTTTTTATTTCAGAAGGAACTTCTAACCCACTTAAGTCAACAGGCTGAATCACACTCAGCCCAACAATTTCGGAGCCGTACCTGCTCGCAAGCAACTCCACGTACTTTAAAGCCTCTTCGGATTCCTCTGAGCCATCAGATGCCCAGAGAATTTTTTTTATATCCATAAAGACCTCCCTGAAGCACTATGGTGCATATCCAATTCCTTCAAATCAGGGTCTCATTGTTATAACGGGGCAAGGCGCCTCCTGAATAACCTTTTCTGCAATACTACCTATAAAATCCTCTTTAATTCTCCCGCCGCCGTATGTCATCATAACTATTAAGTCTATATTTCTCTCATCCACAAATTTAACCATACCCTTCCAAGCGTTCTTAGCCACTTCCACACAGGTCTCAATGTTTTCTCTTACTTTAATCTTCCCTACATTCTCTTCAATCTCCTTAAACGAAAATCCCCTCATCCGCTCAATTATTTCAATTGGGAAATCATACCCACCAACCTCAACTATATTGAGCAGATAGATAGTCGCACTAAATTCCTTTGATAACTCAACCGCGTATTTAAGCGATTTTGATACCCTGGGGGATGTATCCGTAGGCACTAATATTCTCTTTATTTCCATGGTTTTCCTGCCTTCTCTAGCGGTTAAAACCGGAATCGGAGATTGTCTGAGGACTTTGAGCGCTGTTCCTCCTAGAATAGACTCCCCAACCGGCCTTCCCTTTCCCAAGGCGATAAGGTCTACTTTCTCTCTATCCGCAATCCTAAGAATCTCTCTAAAAGGAATTCCGCTTTCTATCTCCACTTTAAATTTTATCCCTTTTTCTTTAAAATCCC
>JBLNAE010000006.1:0-5317 GCA_050259195.1 Ignavibacteriales bacterium | reverse complement strand
TAAACCTCTTTTCTGGAAGGTCGGCTCTCAGGGCATAGAGAATCGCGAGAATAGAGTAATAAACGCCCTGAGTTTTAAATACTGGGAACCTGAAATAGTTTTCATCCACCTTGGGCGGTATTCCTTGCCTCGGAGAGAAGAAGGTTATGAAAAAGGCATCCCTTCTCAGCTCATCCTTCATCTCACCCGGCCTTTTAAAATATATGTGAATTCTATATTCATCACGCTCCGCAATCTCTGTGATAAGCTCCATAGGGAAATCGGTTCTCTCTATCTCTTTAATCTCAGGGGCCCTCTTCCTCGCAACCTGCGTCCCGACTATGAGCAGTAAAACCACTGAAATCGCCCAGAGACCAGTTCCATAGGGTTTATGAAAGGCAAGATAGACAAAGCACGAGAGAAACACTAAGAAGATAAGGAGCGTTCCAATACGAGATGTGGAATATTCCCTTATTTCTTGAGTCCCTTTAAAAAACCGGTATATAAGAAGACTCCCCATGTTTATACAGAAGCTGGCGAGAAGTCCTATTGCGTACATCTCTGCAAGGATTGCCTGAGCACCGCCTGTAACCACAAGTATTATTGAGTAGAAGACCGCGCTAAGTAGATGAATTCTGTACAATGATCCCCGTGGATTGATCTTGATGAGCCATTTAAACCCATAACGATGAGCCACTCGCTCAAGCAACTCGCTTGATGCGACAAACGCGGTATTCACAGCCATCATAAGAGTTATACTTGCCAAAAAACCAACAGCCACGCTAAAGGCCGGACTACCTACAACACTTGCATAATGCGTAATGAGGTCCTCTTCATGAGCATGGAAATCAATTGGAGATGAAAGAACGAGTGTCGAAACAATAGGGGTGATAAGTCCAACAGTAACCGCTAGGAGAATGTAAGCCTTTCCAATATCGCGCCAGCCTCTTACAAGCCCTGCCGTCTGCACGACAGATTCAATTCCTGAATAAGCAAGAATGGAGCCTCCCATTCCTACTGTAACGGCGAATATCGCGTGAAATATACTATGCTCAGTAAGGTCACCATAGACGGTATGAAAACTTCCATTTATCACTTCTACGCCCTGGGGTGTGAACTCAAAGAAACCAAGAGTGATAAGGTTGAGTATTATAAAGACGGCTACTATGAATACAGAGAATGTAAATCTCGCATTCTCTTTTATTCCGAGGATATTGAGTCCTGCGATAAACCAGATCACAGCAAATGGGAGAATGGTCTTTATAAACGGAGAAAGCGAGATGAAGGTCGTTCCGTTTGATACTGCGCTTACAGAGGAGATGCAGGCTGTGAGTATGTAGTCGACCATAATGGAAGCGACAGCAACGAATGAAACAATGGGACCCAGCACAAGGTATGAGAACGAATAAACGCCGCCTCCTTTTATCCCGTTTTTCTCAAGGATTTGGGCAATCTCTGTCATTCGTGTCGTTGAGTAGTGAATGAAAATGGCGGTAAAAATAAGGAAAAATATGGCTTTACTTCCTATGAACCTATGCGTCTCGCTTGGAGCATAGAATATGGATGTAAATTCATCCATAAATGTGATAATGCCAATAGAAAGCCAGGTGAGCCACCATCTGCCTCCACTCAGATAAGAAAGAAGATTTTTTACCCGGAGGATTTTGATAAATAGAATTAATAAAAAAAGATTAAGCCCTAAGAGAATAAGTTCTTTCATAGAGGTTTTTTATCTGTAAATCATGGGCAGTCTCTTGAGATTTTTGGTATTTAGAACTAGAGAATCAGAGAAGACGCATTTCATTTTTTCTCCTGACGCCTGCGAGGTTAGCTGACGAACTCGGGTCGGGAGTGCGACCCTACATTTATCATAGTTCGCCGCAAAATCCTGGGTCCCCCGCTTGCCCATCTTATGAGAAACTCGGCGATCTTTCCCTAATTTAGCAAACAAATAAATAGCCGAGGAGCCCTATTTCTCGAGCGAAATAAATCTGCTTTTGAATAGGGTCCCTCGGCAGGGTTGGAGGGCTAGGGGAGTAAAAGTAATGTCTACATTGATTTTCCCCCCTTATTATTTTTAAGAAATATCATGCTTCTTTTCCCTTTGGTATAGCCGATGCCATTACGCTATTCATCGCCTCGCTAAATCTCGGCGTACCGTGAGGAGTAGCTGAAGGGTATAATGAATACTCGGGGTAAGCAGGGATACCGTGCTCGTGCAGGTCGAGACCCTCAAATTCACCCTCTTTAGACACTCTTAACAGACCCAGTGCATTTACAGCGTACATCACCACAAGTGCGGTAATGAAAGTCGCACCCGAGATGGTCAAACTCCCGATTGCCTGAGCGGCAAGCACCTTAAACCCACCACCGTAGAACAGACCGGTCAGCGGCGCTGAGTTATCCGCGCCCACTGGACCCGTTGCTCCATACTTTCCACATGCAAACAACCCAAGTGACAGTGTGCCCCATACACCGCAGAATCCGTGCACTGGTACAGCTCCGATAGGGTCGTCAATACGCAACCATTCCAAAAGTTCCACCCCCATGACAACAATTACTCCGGCAACGATCCCGAGCAGGATTGCACCCGTGGGAGACACCCAGTAGCAGGGACAGGTAATAGCCACCAGACCGGCAAGAAACCCGTTAACCGTAAAGCTACAGTCCCACTTCTTCGTTTTTGGAAAAGCGTAGAACATGGCCGCAAGACCGGCCGAACAAGCAGCAAGCGTCGTGTTAGCCGCAATGCGACCAATACCTTCAAAGTCCATAGCAGATAGGGTGCTTCCAGGATTGAAACCATACCAACCAAACCAGAGGATGAGACCTCCCGCGGTGGCGATTGTCAGGTCGTGAGGCAACATAGGTCCGCCTCCATCGCGTTTGAATTTCCTGCCCAAACGAGGACCGAGTACAATAGCACCAGCCAGAGCAATGAACCCACCAATTGAATGGACCACGGTAGAACCCGCAAAATCGTGGAAGCTCATTCCCAGAGATGGAAAGAAGTTTCCGTTGCTACCCATGTTGGCTAGAAACCCGTCTGGTCCCCAAGCCCAATGACCGAAGATCGGGTAGATAAAACCAGATACAGCCACGCTGTAAATCAGATCACCTACGAATCCAGTTCGTCCGATCATTGCGCCCGATGTTATGGTCGAGCAGGTATCAGCAAAGGCAAATTGGAACAGGAAGTAGGCAAGGAAAGCAACACCGGTTGTTTCATACGTGGCTGGTATGCCCTGAAGAAAGAAATAGTGGGTCCCGATAAAGGGAGTACCCTCTGAGAACATGAAAGAGAATCCCCACGCATAGAACAGCAATCCGCAAAGACAAGTGTCCACCACACATTCCATCAACACGTTAACGGTTTCCCGGGAGCGGCAGAAACCGGCTTCTAACATTGTGAAGCCCACCTGCATCCCAAAGACTAGGAACGCCGCCACAAGTGTCCAAACAGTGTTAATGGGGTTGACGATTGCATTTCCGTTTAGTACCGGAGGAGCGTTATCAGCAAAAACATCTCTGCCAATTATCATTGTTGAGATTACGCACATGATGCCCAATACGAGCATAATACCAAGCATCTTTCCCGCCATTAATAGATATCCATATCGGCGCCACTCGGAGTCGCGCAGACGCTCGCGTAAGCGAGTGAGCTTGTTGATTCCGTTCATTTTTTCTCCTCCCTTTAATTGTATTTTTTCTTTTTGGTCTCAGATAGACCGAAGACAAGATTTGCAAGAGGTGTGCCATAGGAGTGAAGGCAAATATGTAGAAGTTTTCTTATTTGATTGTATATAGATAGATAAAGAATAATTATGGGCCAATCCAATATAGTTGTTAAATTTCGGGAGATGACTTAACTGCCTCACCATTAAGCACACAAGCCTAATTTTCAGGCATTTGTAGCACAACTTGTTTCAGTTGATTGTGATACAGTCAGGGAATGATTGCAACATCGCTTTCCACCTGGCTATGATCCAGGAAATACTGTATTGCGGACAAAGTGAACTTATCTTATATTATTCAACTAACTGTAGTGTACTCAGGTGCAAATTGCTCTAAATTTAACCTCATAATAACGACAAGCCACTTGCAGTAACGAATTGCCAAACGAAAGAAAGAACTAAGTTGGGCAAACGCCCATTGTTAATACTCCACATTTAAGGCTTAATTATCTCTTAGATATCAGACTAAAAAAATAGGCCTCCTTTCCGGTTTAAGTGTTTTCGTAAATGGTATGTAATTTGCAAATATGCTTATGGTAAGGAGGATTTTCTTATGAAAAAAATAGAAGCTGTAATAAAGCCATTTAAACTCGATGACGTTAAAGAATCCTTAAATGAGATAGGGATTCAGGGACTCACAGTTATAGAGGAAAAAGGATTCGGAAGGCAAAAAGGACACACAGAACTTTACAGAGGCGCAGAGTATGTCATGGATTTCTTTCCTAAAATAAAGCTCGAAATTGTAATCCCCGACAGTTTGGCGACAATGGTCGTTGATGCTATAACAGCCAGCGCCAAGACCGGACAGATCGGAGATGGAAAGATCTTTGTCTTTCCTGTGGAAGAGGTTATAAGAATAAGAACCGGTGAGCGCGGGGAGAATGCACTCTAAAATAGATGATTGAGTGGCTTGATAGAAATATTTCTTTCACTGCTCTTCCTTGGATGGATAGACTTTAATTGATACAAGAGTTACAAGAATTACTGTATTTCAGGTTAGAGTTGGAGAAGCATGGGGTTCTCTTTGTGAGGAAATGGTAATAGAAAAGATTCATATATAAAATGGGTTCAATGAATATGGCTCCCCACCGCACTCCCATCATTTTGAATGGCAGGATGACGAGTAAGGCATTATGATATATCAACATAAACTTTGCTGCTAGTCGTATAATTCAGAAGCTAACTATTTATGATTAACTCAATATTGCAGAAATTCTCTCTACTCTCTACGGACAATCTTGGCTCGACACTTCCTCTCTGGAGTGTTTTGCCATTTGTTTGTATGCTCATTGCCATTGCGCTCCTTCCTCTTGCGTATGGCCACTGGTGGGAAAGTAACAGGAACAAGGCCTTTGTCAGCATAGTTCTGGGAATTCCGGTCGGTATTTATTTTCTATTTTCAGACCACCATCAGTTGATACACACGGCGATGGATTATGTCTCCTTTATCATACTCCTTGGGTCCCTCTTTACGATTTCAGGAGGTATTTTACTTCGAGGAAACCCGCAGGGAACGCCTGTCATAAATACCGTTTTTCTCTTTGTAGGAGCGGTAATTGCAAATCTAATTGGAACAACTGGCGCAAGCATGCTCCTTATAAGGC
>JBLNAE010000005.1:0-19310 GCA_050259195.1 Ignavibacteriales bacterium | reverse complement strand
AAGCGACCCACCCTCGTCAATTATGTCAACAGTGCACCAGTCTGATATCTCAGGCACTGCAAGGCGCGCTACGTTCTTGAGTGTTGTTTCATAGTCGAGCGAACCTGAAAGTAAAGAGCTTGCCTCTGCAAGAAAAGCAAGACGCTTCTTCGCCGCTGAAAGCTCTTCCTCTGCCCGCTTGCGCTCTGTTATATCTCTAGCAGCCCCAAACATGTAGGGTTCGCCATCGAGCCTTATTCCCGTAACGCTGACCTCAATGGGAAAAGGAGACCCATCCTTTCTTCTGTACAGAGTCTCAAAAGGAGGCACTCTTTCTTTTTGTATTAGATCAAATAACCTCTGAAACTTTGTCATATCATAAACCGGGTCCATATCCGGAATGCTCATCTTAAGAAGCTCACTTTCCGAATAACCTAAGCTCTCGCAGGCAACCTTATTTACGTACAAAACCTTTGACTGCCGATCAATTAAAAAATGCGCATCGGTTGAGTTATTGCTTATGAATTTGAGTGTCTGCAATTGCTTCATGGTTCTTTTCTATGAGGTCTATAGAGATGCTGCATACTGCGTGTAGAATTCTGATACGTCGAAGAGTGGCATCTATTGAAATGTATCTGTGCAGTCCGTCTTCATGAAGGGCAATTTCCCCACGTTCCGAGGGCGCTTTTGCCCTAATCAACTTCGATCATTCAGTAGAAACCCGCCAGTCAAGTTCTTCGGAAATATATCGGAGTTGGTCTTTCCTTTGAGCTGTTCTCTTTTGAAGTGGAACCGCATTTCGTACTTGAGGATTGATCGTCAATACATCGGCTCTTTATGTCCTTGATGTAAATAGCTGTCGTAGAACTGCCTAGAGTAGTCTGTAATTGCTCTTCGCTCCCGCACAGTGCCTCCACAGGCAGCTTGCGCTCTGCGTTTTCTGCTAGTAATTCTTCGTTGATATCATGAAGTTTAGCAATACTTGCTCAATCAGAATTTCTAATTCGCCGGTAGCTATCTTAGCGCCCTCGCATAACGCCTCTTATTGATTACTATTTCTATTTGTTGAGCTATGGTGTTTCCCATTGTATGAATAAATCTTTTCTATATTGTCTCACAAAGAATAATCTCTTGTCAACTAAATATTTTTTTCCAACTACCTATTTCTCTTGAAAGAAAGCACTTACCATCCATACATAGCCCGAATTTCAAGTGCCCCCACTTCTTTCTTGCATTAAACTTGATTTTATAAGAGGTTTCTCCCTTATAATCTTTTTCATTCCCCTATTGAACATAAGCAAAGCTTTCTTCCTCTTTTTTATATTCCTCGTTGTTTGCCCAATCTTCCGCAATCTTAATATAAGTCTTCCGTCACTCCTCATCAACTTCCTGGTTTTCAAGAAAAACCACTGTCTCATCCATCTCTCCTAACACAAGTTGATTAAATATGTTCAACAACTTGATTTTTCCCGGTTTATATCTGTAAAGCCGATAAATTCAACAAAAGAGGCTATGTTTCGATCATTGCTACATTCTCTGCGCATTATGTGGGTTCAATTATACTCCATACTTTCTCCTGATTTCTAATTCCAAGTAGGTGTTATTGTTAATCGTATGTCGAAGTCAAGTCTCGATTTTCAGAGAGTTTCGGGCTTCCTGAGGAGGCCGTGACCGGGTGGAAACAGAAAAAGCTCTGGACCGCGGCTGTCATTTATCTGGAAAAGAAGGAGGTTAAATCCCAAGATATGCGCTTTGACGTGGTCTCGGTTGACCTTAAGAGCGAAAAAGCCAGGATTTTGAAGAACGCCTTTGATGTGAATTTTTGATCTCTCTTCCAATTTGCCGCAATTTGAATTCGACTGCGCAATCATTAACAATTATAGTAAACAGAATTGGCAATATATGCAAAATAATTATCTTCTATCCAATCAGTCCACAAAGACCATAGAATCCATATCAGAAGCTATACTCGGAATTGAAGAGGATGCATTTCCCGTAAAGAAAGCCGATATTCCCGGATTCATAAACCAGTATCTCCCTGATGATATAAAAAAACAGGCGGGGATTCTATTTTCCCTTTTCAAATACTCTCCGCTTCTGTACCTGAAATTTAAAACCTTTTCATACCTCTCTTTTAAGGAGAGGGAAAAAATCCTTTGCGATTTTATGAAAAGTGGATTCCGCCCCAAGGTGCTAATATTTAAAGCGCTAAAGACCCTCTCCGTCATGGGATACTACAGGAACGAAGAGACATGGAGAGACATTGGTTACGATGGTCCTACGATTAAGAGATTCTCTCCTCCTGCCGACTCTATAACTTTAGAGAGGGGAGAAAGATTAAAAACCGCCGAAGACGTTTCTACAGACATTAGAGAAAAGGCAGATGTCTGTGTAATCGGCTCAGGCGCGGGCGGGGCGGTTGTGGCAAAAGAACTCAGCCAAAGAGGGCTTAGGGTAATACTTCTTGAGATGGGAAGGTATAACACAACGAGAGATTTCAACCAGAAAGAAGACGATATGTATCCGCTTCTTTTTCAGGAGCAGGGGAGCAGAGCAACGGATGATTTTTCTATAAACATCATTCACGGGAAAGGAGTTGGCGGATCAACGGTTCATAATACCGCGCTTTGCTACAGAGCGCCTAAAGAGATTCTGGAATTCTGGGAGAAAAGATGGAAGGTCGAAGGGCTCACCCATAACGAATTAGAACCATTTTACAATGAAGTGGAAGATACGCTCGACGTCCGTCCCATTAAAATTGAAGAGGTAAACCGGAATAACGCTAAAGCCCTGGAAGGCGCAAAAAAACTCCGCTGGAGCGCTCTTCTTCCCAATCACAACCGCAGTGGAGAATGCCCCGGATGCGGATTCTGTATCCTCGGGTGCACTTATGACAAAAAGCAGAGCACGCTCATAACCTATATTCCCTTGGCTTATAAAAACGGAACAAGGATTTTTGCGGACTGCAGAGCAGAAAAGATTGAAATTAGGGGCGGAAAAGCAACAGGAGTTCATGGAAGGTTCTACCGAAACGGAAAACCCGCCCAGTCGGTTTACGTTGAAGCTGATTTAGTGGTTGTAGGCGGAGGCGCAATCAACACGCCTGAACTTCTTCTTAAGAGCGGGATTCGAGGCAATGCAGGACGGAGCCTTCGCCTCCATCCCTTTATGTTTGTAGGCGGGGTGTTTGATGACAAGATAGAAGGATGGAAGGGAATTCCTCAGAGCGTTGTAGTGGACGAATTCTTAAAGAGAGATAGAGAGGGGCTTAAAGGCTATCTAATCATGCCCGGATTTGCCCATCCGATGCTATTTGCCTCGCTTGCGCCGTCTCTCGGAGAAGAGCATAGAAGGGTTATGAAACTCTATCCGCATTTTGCCATTTTAGGAATCCTCCTCCACGACACCTCTTCGGGAAAGGTGGATGTAAATAGAGACGGCAAACTAAAAATCTCGTACAAACTCAATGAAGAAGACAAAAAGGAACTCGTGCACGGAATGAAAAGGAGCGCCGAGGTTCTCTTTGAGGCTGGAGCCAAAGAGGTGGTTCTTCCATACATTGACGAGGTTTTCCTTAAATCGAAAGGAGACATAGAAACGGTTGATAGGCTCAAGATTATAAAGGGCAGAACCCACATCATTTCAGTTCATCCCCAGAGCACGTGTCCTATGGGAGAGGACAAGAAAAGATCAGTTGTGGACTCGTTTGGCAGATTTCACGGCATAGAGAATCTCTACATATCAGATGCCAGCGTATTTCCTACCTCGATCGGGGTTCCCCCGCAAATTACAATCATGGTGCTTGCCACAAGAGCGGCTGAGAATATAGTAGGGAGATTGGGAAGGGTTTAGGCAGTCACACTAGCGCGTAGACCTTCGCCTCCCAGGGATAAATCGGTTCTCTGCCTACCCACTCAAGCGGTATGTCACGGCCCTGTGACACATCTCTCCAACGCTTCCCGGTGGGTGTTTGAGGCCAGTTGTGTGCCACATACTCGGCATTTGGATTTCGAGTATCAGTACCCCAGTCAGAGAAATTGGCAACCACTACAACCAGATTGCCGGTGTGCTGTTGCCCGCGCTGCCACACGAGAACCCTCTTCCCTTCATTAAAATCCACATGAATAAAGTCAGTATCGTTTACTGCCAGGGCATCGTACGAGGTGCGGAAATGAACGAGTCTGGAGACGTATTCAAAAATATCCCTTCGCCATAAATCCTCTAAACGGTCATAGTTGACCGGGTCTACCTGCTTTTTGTCGTGTATGACTAGGTCATGCTGATCCGCAAATTCCTCTCCCGCCAGAATCATAGGCACGCCTACGGCAGTGAGGAGGCAAGCAAAGGCCAATTTAATCCGCTTCTCCCTCTCAACAGAGATTTGGTTATTTATGAGAAAATTAAAGAGCCGCTCATTGCGAAATCTCTCTACGTCATGCGATGTTACGTAATTGATGGCCTGTGAGCAGTCCTGAAAACCCACCAGGCGGCAGTCAATAAGCTTTCGGACAGGCCGTTCAAAACTGGGTTCCTTTTCATCATTCTGGCCAAGAATGATATAGCGCACCATCCTCTTAAAATTCTCGTTCCACAATCCATCGAGACGGTTCTGTGTAATCAACGCTATAGGAACGGCCAATTCCTCACCTACTACAAGGAATCGTTCATCCGCGCCGACGGCATCGGGGTTTTCTGTTTCCCAACGACCTTCCCATATTTCACGGGCGTGATTTTTAAATTCCTGAACAAAATCCCAGTTTCCTATATTTTCTATGCTGTCTATCCTTATGCCGTCAATACGAAAGTCAATCATCCAGCGGGCTAAATAGGTTTGCATGAGTTGACGCGCCGGAACCGTATCCTTCATTGAGCCGGAAACAGGGTCATAAGCGTTTATCCTAAAATTATACTTGAAGAGATCCCCTCCAAATCCGTCGCGCTTTCTCTTATTTCCACTGGCGTCTATGAAATATTCCTCCGGATCATTGCTATCCGCCTGCACATGAAAATCGAGATAATTTATGTTTTGATAAGAATAGCGGGTGGCAAAAGTCATCACCATATCGTCAAAAAAGCGCATCCCATGTTTGTGGCAGGATTTTACGAGCTCAACCAAATCCAAAGAAGCTGTCGGAGAGGAATTTCCTTCGGGAAAGCCGAGGTCATAATCCGGAGCAAAATAATTGCTTGTCGCGTACCCCCATTCCCTCTCAACGAAACTGTCGGCAGGAGGCAGCAACTCCAATGCGTTTACGCCTAAATCCTCAAGGTGGGCGCGGCCCTGTTCCAGTGCTAAGATTCCGGCGAAATTGGCGGGAGCGGCATCGCGGTCAATAAGAGCGATGACATCGCGGAATGTGCCAACGCCTATTTCTACTCCTCCGGCTTGGCCTGTTCTCGACCATGAGGTGGGTAGCTCATATATAACCAAACGGTTATTGGACGGTTAGGTGTTAAGATTTGCATCATCATTCCAATTTATGGTTTCCCTTCCCGGATCGCAGGACAGAAGCCGACCGCTCTGGTACCTCACGACGCCAGCCGGATCGCGGTCATCCTCGGAGTACGGATCGGGAAGTCTCGAAGCGAGTAGACGCCAATCCACCGTCCAGGCCATAGGGTCTGTGCACCTGATTGGCCTATGGATGTTTCTATATGGATCGCTATCCATAACTTCAAACCAGTAATGGTACACCTTCCCTTCCTCCAGATTGCACTCGCTCGCGGGTTTTTCCCACAAATCCGGAACTGCAGGCGATTGCACCAGGTCAATAACCTGCTCATTAACAAATTCAGGCGGGTTGCCCGATTTGAATTGACCTATAACCAACTTTGGGATGGGATTTGTGTTGCGTGGCCGCCAAAGCATGAAATGCGTTTCCTTGCGTTTTAATATGTCCACCGACATGGCAAAGCCCTCCATAATTCGACAATAGATAAATCTCCCCTAAATTATAATGTATAAAACGATGATATGTCAGAGATTAAGAAGACCAATCCCTGGATTCAACGCTATTAATTCAAAGCCTTATGAGGTAGAATATTACGATGAAAGGCTTTACCCTAGACCTAAAAGAGGCTACGAATCTTCGAAACTTCTCCGGCGTCATTCCGCTTTTCCCCCTGGCTACGGTTGTCTTTTTCCCAAATACGCTCCTTCCGCTCCACGTGTTTGAAACCAGATACAGACAGATGGTAGGCGACATTGTAAACGCCGAGCGGATTATAGGAATGGTGCTCTTAAAACCCGGATGGGAGAAAGATTACCAGGGAAACCCAGAAATCTACAACGTTGCATGTATGGGAAGAATGGTAAGCGCAGAGCCGCTTGAAGACGGAAGGTTCAACATAGCCCTCTACGGCTTAAAAAGGGTCAAAATCCTTGAGACCGTAAAAGACGACCCCTATAGGCTCGCCCGCGTCAAAATCCTAGAAGACGTGCATGAAACAAACGAAGAGGTTTATAGAGAGCGCATAATAGAGCTTGTCTCAAAATGGAATGGAATGCTTGGAAAAGAACATGAATCTCACAGAATTAATATTGACACAAGGCTTCCTCTTGAAAACCTGACGGATGCCTTTGCTTCTTTAAACATTTCTAATGTTTTTGAAAAGCAGGAGCTTCTTGAAGAGGTGAGCATTCCCAAAAGAGCGGAGAAGGTTCTCTCTCATCTAGAAACAAAGCTACAAGTTATATCCGCAGTTGCCAAAAGAAGAAGTCAGATTTTAGAAAGGCGCAGCCTTAACTAATCAGAAAATCCAAAACCACCCTATCCACGTCTTCCTGTCTTTCCCTCCAAAATCCGTGCCCAACGCCGTGAAACACCTTTAGCTTGGCACCTGGGATTAAATCTGCAAGCTCGCGTGAACGCCTGGGCGAGGCGCTGAGATCATTCTCTCCGAGCATAACGAGCGTAGGAGCCTTGATTTGCCCCACCAAATCCCTTGTATTATGCCCCTGACACGCAAAGCTCTGTCTGATGTAGCCGGTAAGCGCCTCAGGGTCTTCAGGAATAACGGCTAGAGTTTCTTTTATGGAGCTTAGGTTTTTTTCTATATAATCCCTTGTGTATCCCCAGAATATTGCCGCGAGCCACACGGCTTTCATCCCAATTTTTGTCGCGATTTCCCTCCCCATTCCGAGGATTTCATTTCCCACATCGTCACGCGAGGCAGAGGTGCAGCCCAAGACGAGTTTTTTTACCTTCTCCGGACACTTTATGGCAAGCCACTGCCCTATCATTCCGCCCATTGATTTTCCCGCTATATGAGCGGACCCAATGCCGAGCGCATCGAGGAGCATAGACGCATCATCAGCCATAAGCTCGGTCGTGTAAGGAACATCGGGTTTATCCGATTTTCCCGCTCCACGATTATCGAAAACTACTACCTGAAAGTGTTTTGAATAAACGGGAACTTGAACGGCCCAGCTTTGAATCTGGCTTCCGAGTCCCCCTATTAGGAGAAGTGGATAACCCTCTCCGTAGGTTTCATAATAGATTTTGATTCCGTTTACTTTGGCGTAAGGCATTGTCTCCCCTTTATGCCACAAAGACACTAAGACACCAAGAAGAGATTTTAAACCTAAGTTTTAATTTGTGCCTTTGTGACTTCGTGGTTAACTTGCAGTTAAGTTCTCTTCCTTCTTTTTTCCTCCAAATACCCTTCAAGTATAAAAACCGCAGCCATTTTATCAATAACCTTTTTTCTTTTTCTTCTGCTAAGGTCTGCTTCAATGAGCATTTTTTCCGCATCAACTGTAGAGAAACTCTCGTCCCAGAATTCAACTGGTAAAGAAAGTGCCTTTTTTATCTTTTCGGCGAATTTTAATATATCCTGCCCTCTTTTGCCAACCGTGCCATCAATATTGTAAGGAACTCCAACCAGTATCTCAGAGGGGTTGTATTGATTTATAATCCTGCCGAGAGCCTCAATGTCGCGCTTTACTCCTACCCTTTTTATAGTCGTAACCCCATGAGCCGCAATCCCAAGCTCATCGCTTATAGCAACACCGATTGTTTTTGTTCCGACATCGAGTGCTAAGATTCGCATTGTGGGAGCTAAAAATTATTTTTTCTCTTATTTCATAGAATATCCAGACTTGATAAAATACTATCCTAGGTTAAGTTTGAATGATTAAACGAGTTAAAACAATTACTAAACAAGTAAAATAATGAGTAGGGGTTATGAAATAAATATAAACGCTTTTAATGAAATTTCTTGGTCAGATTTTATTCGGCAACTTTCTAATCAGATAAAAGATGAAATAGAAAGTAAAGAAAAAGAATATATATTGGGAATTGCTGAATGTAAATTCTGGCACGGAGCAGCCGAACTTCATAAAGCAATTAGCCAGTTGTTTGACAGGTATTTAACCTGGAGAGATTCTAAGGTGGCTTTAATACTCTTTATAACGAACAAAGAATTTACAAAAGTCATAGAAACAATCAAATCCGAGACAGTAAAGCATCCATATTTTCTCAAAGAGATTGGAGCAAGAGGAGAGACCTCTTTTTCTTATCAATTTCATCTACCACAAGATGAAGACAAAAAAGTTTATCTTGAAATACTGGCTTTTCATTACGATAAATAAAAAAATGATCACCGAACAAAAAGCCCAGCAGATAGCAAGAGAGTGGATAGAAGCGTGGAACCGTCATGACCTTGATGCCATAATTTCTCACTATGCCGATGATGTGGAGTTTACGTCGCCATTTGTTGTGAAATTGCTGAGTAATCCCTCCGGCACAATCAAAGGCAAAGAAGTCTTGAGGTCTTATTTCGAGAAGGCATTGGCCGCATATCCCGATCTTAAATTTGATTTGATTCAAGTTTTGACGGGAGTGGATAGCGTAACTGTATATTATCGCAGCGTCAAGGGGATGGTGGCTGCCGAAGTTATGGTGCTAAATTCAAAGGGTGAGATCGTAAAAGTTATTGCGCATTATAACGCTGGTCAGTAAGAGTGCGCTCAACTAAACCAAAGACTTTCATCAAATTAGGTTGAGATGAGTTCTACTTTGTGCAAAATCACACACTTTCCACAGTGTAAAACCACCCAACTGAGCTAAAAAAATCGCTAAGTTTCTACAATCATTAGCTTTATCTTTTTTAATTCCTTCCTTATAATGCAATGATTCAGCATAGGAAAGTAAAAATATAGGAACTTATGCTTCTTATATCGAATTCACATTTTTTACTTTACCTTTTTTCTATTATTTTTCTACTATAACCCCTATTAAACATTAATCATTCAAGGGAATTAGCCCTGCTGGCACAGTTATTGCGCTTTCAAAGTGCGCAGAGAAGCACCTAAAAGGAGGCAGGGCAAGATGAGAAAAATAATCACTTTTGCTACTGTCCTGGGGTTCATTGTGACAGTCAGCCTGAATTTTACAACAACAGCAAAAGGGTCAGAAGATGACTTCACTATATCGGGTAAGGTATTGGCGATTGAAAACGGTATAGTCAGCCTAGGAAAACCTAATGGCGAAATCTTCGCTGTCATGGTAAAAAATTACGAGCAGCTTGAAGGGATTGGAGTTGGTGACATGGTTAAGGTGAAGTATGATGATGGCCGAGTAGAGTCTATTAAGAAAACCAAAAAGAAGGTTGAAAGCGAACCTGCCAAAGATGATTCCGATTGAATTAAACCAAAGGGGGTGAGTAATTTGATATTTAGCTCGCCTCTCTTCAATTTTGCCATTAAAACTCTACTCAAATTTCCATAATTGGCGTAAAAAATAGGGGGTATAAAAATTGAAGAAACTCTTCTTGGCATCAATTCTTTTTTTGATTCTTCTGGTTCCGGCGTCATCAATGGCACGGACGGATGTTTTTCTAAATTTTGGTTTAGGTATTCCGGCTCCCGTCTTTACATCTCCTAGTCCAGTTGTTGCTCCTCCATCAGTCATCGTTCAGTCTGCTCCTGTGATTGTTGGTCATCCCGTGTGGCATAAGCATCACAAGCATATCAAGTTTGAGAGAGAAGATTAAACAGGAAAGAAACCAGTGATTCAAGACGGTATTAATATTTAATAAACAAGGGAGGTAAAAAAATGAAAAAATCTTTCATTTTTATAATAGCAACACCTGCTGTTACTTTGGTTTTGTTCTTCAGCATAAGTCTCAACGCAATTGCCGCGCATTCTCCAAAGACCGTAATAGGCGAAGTTACTCTCGTTGGTGAGAACACACTTAAGATAAAAGAAGACACAACACAAACAGAATACGAACTTACAGTTTCTCCGGCTAAATTAAAAGACCTAAACACAGGAGACAGAATAGAAGTCAAGGCAACTGACGGAAGGGTTTTCTCATTAACCATGTTGGGTATGCCTATGAATGCTCAACCCGAGCCTTATCAGAAATGGAAGATCATTGAAGAACGATGAGGATAGATTGTTTTTAATGGAATAAAACCAATAGATTAGGCGATCTTTCAATGATAGGAGGTGTTACTATGAGGCAAATAATGTTAATACTTATATTACTAATGGCCCCTGCTTTTGCGCTTACCACCGGTTGTGTGGTGAAGACGGAAAAAGAAGAGGTAGTGACACAGCCACCGGCACCACCGCCCCGTGTGGAGGAGCGCCCCGCGCCACCATACGAAACCAGTGTCTGGGTCTCAGGCCATTGGGATTGGAACGGACATGAATATGTATGGACTCCCGGTCACTGGGAGTAGTAAATCAAATTAATAGGGTGTTATCTGGCCCTCCATATACCTTACGGATATAAATTCAAACAGATGTGGAGCAAAGGTCTAAATAGGCCTTTTCCGGAAAATCAATATGAGGAGGTAAAAAATGAATAACGCAAAACGATTGATGATTTTGATAATCATGGCTTTGTCCTTAGTAATGTTGAATTCATTCGTATTCGCTGTTGATAGCGGAGCAATGGAGATTGCTCAACAATACCCACCGCCACCGCAGCCGCCCCCACTCCGTATGGAGCAGCCCTCAGTGGCACCCGCCCCGGTAGATGTCTGGACCCCGGGCCACTGGGAGTGGAACGGCCATGACTGGGCGTGGGCCCCTGGGCAGTGGGTAAAACCTCCGCACACCGATGCGCTCTGGGTGCCGAGTCACTGGGAGTGGAATGGCCATGATTGGGATTGGATTGCCGGTCATTGGCAGCAGTAAGCCAAAGTGCCGATAGTGCAGGGCAGTGCCAGAGGCACTGCCCTACATATTCTTTACAGATATAAATCCAAACAGATATGGAATGGACAGCGAAGACTTACGGCAGTATTAAAACGAAGACCCCGGTTCGTTTAAGAACTTAATCTCTTCGGGCGTTGATTCGCGTCTGAGTACCTCGTTTCCATGAGGGAATCGTCCGAACCTCATAATGTAGTGCCTCTCCGCATACCCTCTGAACCCTGAGATCATTCTTGATGAAGGATAAGGAGAAAAGTGCTTCTTCATAGGCTATTGACTTATAGAGCTGCCTTATGTTAGTGAAAATATATAGCACGAATTAGATCAGGACAATGCGAGAGCAAAGGAGCTAATTAGATCATTGAACTCAAATTCTCACAATCCGGCGCTTCAGACCTCAGATAGTTTATATGAAATTTTCACACTTCTAGTAAAAATAAGCAGACCCCTGGGCTGGATTACCGCTCCGCTGGTTTTTTCAATTGGGTTATTTTATTCAGGCGCAAAATTAGCTCCTTTGTCGGTATTGCAGATTTTATTGCTTTCATTCCCCTATTGCATTTTGTTATACGGGACCAACGACATTTACGATTACAAATCAGACACGTTAAATACAAGAAAAACATCAATAAAGCTGGATCCAAAATACCATTTTGTTGTAAGGAAATTTTCCTCCTTTGTCGCATTGCTATTGATTACAGGCTCCTTGCTAACCTTGAACCTATCGAATATCTTAGCTACGATTTCATTGCTGTTCTTTTCATACTACTATTCCGCGCCCCCTTTAAGGTTTAAAGAAAGACCTCCGCTAGATTCATTTTCAAATGGAGTCTTGTTTTTTATCGTGTTTTCAATCGGATGGAATTTCGGTAAAGGTGTTTTTGACATACCGGCAAAGATATATTTTGTATCCGGCTGCGTAACGGGAATTCACTCCTTTAGCACCGTTATGGATTATACCATAGACAAAAAAGTCGGAGATAAAACGTTTGCGGTTGTATTCGGGAAAAGAACGGCATCAGTTTTTGCCCTGGTTTTATTCGTTTCAACTTTAATGTTTTCTAAAATTGGAAGGGCGTCTATTAATTATTATGTCGCTTTTTGCAGTTTGCTATTTTTAATCGCATTAATTTTTCCTTCGGAAAGGTTAGCTTTTTTATTATTTAAACTGATTTTTATAGGTTTTGTTGTAACGGCAGTAATCTTTTTGGTTTCATACCTGTAGAGAAGATTTAAACTCCAAACACGTCCAGAAAAATAGATGAGAATTCCCCTCTTTGACAAAAAATAAATAAGCTATAAACTTTCTTATAACATTAATCCTAACCGAAAGGGCAAACCACTCGAAAGGGTGGGGCGCAAAGCCTTCGACCTAAATTCCTTGGGAGACGAATACGGCGGCCGGGTTGCCGAAGTAGACGCAGTTGCTCTAACTTCTCCTCCGCTTTATGCCATCCCGGCTATAGATTTTTCTTCTCTTTCAAAGCCCTTTTTGGTTTAGAAGAGGAGGGAAAATGGAAACAATAGCAAAGGTGATAAGTTTAAGTCTCCTAGCTATTTTCGGGTCGGCGGTGGGCGTTACCTACCAGTATGACCCCGGGTTTTTCGAGTCTTCGCCTAAAAGTGATTCCGCCTCGAACGTTCAGAACTACGAAACTGAGGGTGTAAATCACTCAAGTTTGTCGCACTATAAAGAACGCCTCCTTGAAGATAGTCAGGTCGAAACGCAGCCACCTAAGGACACAAATCCCCAACCTGAAAAACTATGGACTGATACATACGATGAACCCGAATCATCCGAATCTTCTCCATTGCAAGAAGCCAAAAAACTCGCAGATAAAAATTCTCTGAATGTTCTTGAAGAAGAAATGGACTACTGGTATAAACAATACCGTCGGTCATTAAATCAAGCGGCACAAACTGAAAAGAATGATGCATATGCAAAATATAAGCTCTATAAAGAGGCTATTGAAATCAAAAGAGGCTCCTTATAGGTGCCGGTTCAATATAGAAAATAATCTCTGGTAGAACCACTACATTGGGAGCAGAATGGTTCTCTCCGTGTGAGAAAATAATATTAGGTTTTATAGCACATTATAGATTTAGAGGACATTTGATTCGGTGCTAACAACGGGAATTGTAATCACCTCGATCAATCAAAATATCAAAAGTAGTTTTGTGAGAAAAAAATCTCCTATAATTATGAGCACAAGAGAGATGACGACTGTGAGTGTTGTGGCCCTCCCCACCCCTTGTGTTCCGCCCTCAGCGTTCATTCCAATGTAACACCCAATAATTGCGACTATTAAGCCAAAGAAAACTGTTTTTACTATCCCACTAAGAAAATCGGAAATATCAACCTGCTGCACCACGACTTGAACAAAAAGCCTGGGACTTATATTCAGTTCAATGCTCGACATAATCATTCCGCCAAAGATCCCCGCAAAGTCGGCAATGGCGGAGAGAAAGGGAAAAGAAATTATAGCCGCAATAAATCTTGGAACAACGAGCTTCTTTATCGGGTCTGCTCCCAGGGTTCTTATCGCGTCAATCTGCTCCGTAACCTTCATTGAGCCAATCTCCGCTGTGATTCCTGAACCTACTCTTCCCCCGACAAGAAGGGACGTAATCACGGGTCCCAGCTCTCTTACAATCGCAAGCGAAACAACCTGGCCCACAAGACCCTTTGCGCCAAACCTCTTGAACCCGTAGGTGAGTTGAAGCACCATAACCATCCCGATTGACACGGCAGAGAGTATCACAATTGGGATTGACTTAAACCCGATTTCATCCATTTGCTCTAAAATGAGTCGGAGATTAAGGGGGCGAGTAAAGCTGTATCGGACAGTCCTATAAATAAGAATCCCTACGCCTCCCAAACACTCAAGAATGGAGATAAAGAATCCCCCAAGCCAGATAGCGAAATTCCTCATTTAAGCACCCTAAACTGCGAGACGAATTTCTTAAAATCATCAAACCCGCGATCGAAATTATCCGGCGAAGAGGCATAGGTGAGATCATAGACGCAACTGCCTTTTTTCAGAACTACGGCGCTTAGCTTTATAGCAACATTATCGAGCTTTCCCACGTAAATGCTCTCAAGCGCCTTTTCGCCGTCTATACTCAATTCGCTTCTTTCAACCATCTGCTTATCCGCGATTCCGATAAAGAGAGGCTCGGAAAGGGCTTTTAGGCTGTATTTGCCCTTTTGATTGCATGTTGAATTTACGGTTATTGTCGCCCCGATCTTGTCGTTCCAGAAAGCAAGGTCTCCACCCTCAATTTTAATCCCCTCCCAGTTATCTGAAAGCTTCCCAATCTCATAGCTGGTAAATTTAGACTCATAAACCTGTCCTGTGAGCTTACCCTTTGGGGTATCGGCAGAAGCATAGAAACGGGCAAATTTAACGATCGAGCAGGAACTAAAAAGAGTAACAAAGAAGATTAAGGTTACAAAAAGTCTCTTCATCTATATAGGCCGCATTTAGTTTAATCGAAATTCCTTATAAAAACCAGATTAGGAGCCTCTCATAATAGGAACAGACAGGAATGTCTGTTCTACCATTCCATAAAGCAGACATTCGTGCCCGATAACTTTTGAAATAATGCACGTATTCACCTCAGCAGTATAGGCTGTTGCCAAGGGGCGCCTCTCTTCGTTTCCCGTTTAAAAAACTAAATGGAACAGGTAGTAAAGAGAGCCTGCAATAAAGGCCGCAGCGGGAATAGTGAAAATCCACGCCCAAACGATCCGTAAAGTCACGCCCCAGCGCACGCTGGAGAGTCCTTTAGACGACCCTACGCCGGAGATTGCACCCGTAATCACATGAGTCGTGCTTACGGGTATGCCAAGATGGGTGGCGAGAAAAATGCTCGCCGCGCTTGCAGTCTCGGCGCAGAACCCCTCGATCGGCCCCAATTTGGTAATCTTCTGACCCATAGTCTTGACAATCCTCCAGCCGCCCACGAGGGTTCCTAAACCTATAGCTGCCTGAGCGCTAAGCACTACCCAAAGAGGAATGTTAAAGTTGTGAAGAAATCCCGCCGCAACCAGCAGTCCCGTGATGATTCCCATTGTTTTTTGCGCGTCATTGCCCCCATGGCCCAGGCTATAGAGGGCAGCAGAAACAAATTGGAGACGCCGAAACCATTTATTTACATAGGCGGGTGTGTGTCTATAGACCATCCATGTGGCGGTAACTATAAAAATCAATCCCAGGATTAAACCGATAACTGGCGCAAGAAAGATAAAGGCTAAGGTCTTAGACCAACCGCTTGCGATTATTACATGGGTGCCTGCCTTTGCAATAGCCGCTCCGGCGTAACCGCCGATCAAAGCATGGGATGAGCTTGTCGGCAATCCTAGATGCCACGTGATGAGATTCCAGCTGATGGCACCAATGAGTCCCATAAAAATAACGGGGGGAGTTACGGCGTTAATATCAATTAAACCGTTGCCAACTGTTTTTGCTACAGATGTTCCGAAGACGAGAAAAGCGACAAAATTAAAGAAGGCAGCCCAGGCGACTGCCTGCCTTGGAGTTAATACACGGGTAGAGACAATCGTGGCGATGGAGTTTGCCGCGTCATGGATACCGTTTGTAAAATCAAAGATAAGAGCGACAAAGATGACAAAGACGATAAAGATAAGGTGGGGATCAGACATTCTCGACAACTATTCCTTCGAGGACATTTGCCACATCTTCGCAACGGTCAATTGCCTCTTCAAGCGTTTCGTATACGTCTTTCCATTTGATTATCTCAATTGGGTCATAAGATGAACTGAATAAAACCGAAAGCGCATTCCTGAAGGTTCTGTCCCCTTCATTCTCGAGCCGATTAATTTCTATGCAGATGTTCAGTATTGAACCGGAATTTTTTAAATCCCTAAGCCCGTTTATGCCCTTTGCCACCTGTTCTACAGCCTTCTCAAGGACCTCCATTAAAGCCATAGATTCGGGCGTCGAGGTTTTTATCTTATAAAGAAGAACCCTCTCGGAGGTAGAATCAATAAGGTCAAGAACATCGTCCATCTTCGTTATGAGAGCGTAAATGGATTCACGGTCAATCGGGGTAATAAACGTTTTATGCAAGCTGGATACCGTCTCGTGGGTTATACGGTCGGCTTCGTGTTCAACGTCTTTTATCTGCCTGGCTTTCTCCTCAGCATTCGATAAGTCTCGCATCATTTCCTTAAGAAGCCTTATCCCACGAATCATCTTCTCCGATGCAACGTCAAACTGATCGAAAAACTTTTCCTCTTTCGGCAGGAGTCTAACCATGAAATCACCTCATAAGGTATTTATACCACATCGAATTGGAGAAAACCACTTCCCTTACGAAAGGGTGGGAGAGATTGGAATCCCGAAAATCTCAATTAATCTCCAATTCCAGTATGCCGTATAACAATTTGTGAAATTTTAAAACAAAAGTCCCCTTATTTATTAGATAAATTCAACTTATTTTTCCAAGAGGCTATAGATACTATAATTTCACTTGAACCCCCCCTAGAAATAGAGCATCATAAAAGATTATAAACTCATCTGCGGAGACAAATAGAATTTGAGCAATGTTGTGATTTACACAACGACCTACTGTACCTACTGCCGCGCGGCAAAGACACTTCTCGATAGCAAAGGCGTAGAATACGAGGAAATTGATTTAACAAAAGACCCGACAGCAAAAAGAAGGGTGATGGAAGAGATGGGCTGGAGGACTGTGCCCATAATTCTGATTAACAAAAAGCTCATCGGCGGCTACAACGAGCTTCGAGGGCTCGAAAGAGAGGGGAAATTAGACGAGATACTCAGGTCTAAATAGTATTCCTTAGAATATACTTATCCTTCAACTCCTTCCACAAAGTGACTTCTAGAAAATGAGCATCAGAGAGGGAATCTTGCTTGAAAAGGACTATTCTTTGTGTGACAATAGGAATAAGAGGGCTTCGTGCATAAAATAGGTTAGAATTGTCCTCAGAGGTCAAGGAGATGGTCAAAGTACTGCTGGTTGAAGACGATGAATCTTTGAGAACCCTTTATGGTAAAGTTCTCAAAGACAATAAATATGAAGTGGAAACTGCGGTTGACGGTGAAGACTCTTTTATCAAGATAAACTCCTTTAAGCCCGATGTGATTATTCTTGATATTGAAATGCCCAAGCTAAACGGTATTGAGGTTTTAAACATTTTAAAAGCTGACACCGAATTTAGAAAAATCCCCGTAATAATGTTTACAAGTATTTCAGATTCAAATAAATTAAATGAGTGTTTTAAAATCGGGGTAAGAGGCTACATTATGAAAGACAGCTCCACCGTATATGAGAACGTAAAAAAAATTGATCTGTTTGTAAAATCACTATGGTGAGAACATCCGTGATTTGCTACCCTATACAACCTATCTCACCAACCATTCTTTCTCCCGATACGTTAACTTAGAATCATTAAGAAGGTTAAAAGTACAATATTATTTAAGAAGAGCAAAGACAACAAAATGATTCCAGTAGAAGAGGCTCAAAGATTAATTTTAGAAAATACAAAGGTTCTGGAATCCGCTGAGATTCCCCTAACTGAAGCGGAGGGGCTTGTTCTTGCCGAGGATATTATCAGTCCTGTAGACCTTCCCTATTTTACAAACTCCTCAATGGACGGCTACGCCCTGAAAAGCAAAGACACAAAAGGGGCAAATGAAAGTAGTCCCGTTTCGCTGAAAATTGTAGGAGTAATCAGAGCAGGCGATTATCCGAATTTCCCAATTGGAGATAAAGAAGCCGCAAAAATTATGACCGGCGCTCCTCTTCCCGAAGGGACAGATTCGGTCTTGATGGTCGAGTATACAGAGAAAGAGGAGGGAATAGTAAAAGCTAAGAGATCGGTAAATCCAGGCGAAAACATCAGATATAAAGGGGAAGAGATAAAGAAAGGAGAAATCGCTCTCCAAAAGAAAGTGACGATTAACCCCGCATCCATCGGTTTTATCGCAGAGTTTGGAATTAAAAATGCAAAGGTTTATAGAAAGCCGAGAGTTGCCTTTCTCGTAACGGGAGAAGAGGTCGTCGGATTTGATGAAGAGCTAAAGCCGGGAAAGATCAGGGATACGAATTCCATAACGCTTCGAGCGGCTCTTTCTCAGGAAAAAGCCGAGCTTTTATATCTTGGACGAGCAAGGGATGAGATCAGCAACATTGAGGAGAAATTGAGAGACGGATTCCGGTGGTGTGACGCATTAATCGTAACGGGCGGCGTTTCAGTTGGCGATTACGATTACGTCAAGGACGCTCTTCGGAATTTAGGAGTAGAAGGAATTTTCTGGAGAATCGCCCAGAGACCCGGTGGGCCTATGTTCTTCGGTAAGAGAAATGAAACCCTAATTTTCGGTCTTCCTGGGAACCCCGCTTCAACCCTCGTTTGCTTTTACGAATATGTAAGACCCGCGCTTCAAAAGATGATTGGAAAAAAAGACGTGCTTCTCATGGAGATTGAAGCCACGCTCTTAGAAGAGATAAGAAAACAATCAGATGGCAAAACCTATTTTTTAAGAGGGCTTTTAGAGAAAAAGGATAATTCATTCTATGTGAAATCCGGCGGCACTCAAGGTTCGCATATTCTCAAATCATTTGCCCTGTCAAACTGCCTCATTATTGTCCCGGGGGATGTAACTCATATTCCATCCGGAAGCAGAGTGAATGTACACCTACTTCCCGGATAAAGAAGTAAAGTCAACAGACCGCTTGGACCGGATTGCATTTGCATATGTGGTTTTAAACTATTTGTCATGCCCGAACCTTGTTCTCGAATGTAGTAATCGGGCATCCATTTGTAGAGACGCAAGATTTTGCGTCAGATGGATTTGATAGAGATATTTCTCAATAGCAGAGAAGATTATTGCTACGGACAGCTCCCGATAAATTTCGCCACTTCTTTGCTCCCTGAAATCATCACCGTCTTGCTGGGTGGCGTGAAACTGCATCCTGTCTTGCTGGGTGTCACGATGTAAGTCCCATTGGCCAGCGTCTGGAACCGATACTTCCCCAGTGTATTTGTCGTTTTTGTATCTGTGCATTTATTGGGACCATTGAGCGTTAGGGTAACGCCCGGGATTGCGCTTCCCCTCACCGTCTGTATCGTTCCTTTAAGGACAAAAGAACCGGTTCCAACACAGTTTAGAC
>JBLNAE010000004.1:0-12954 GCA_050259195.1 Ignavibacteriales bacterium | reverse complement strand
TGGTTCACCTTTTTATTACATCGTGTAAAGGAGTGAATAAGAGCATAGATTGACTATTAGAAAGACTTATATAAAGGGAAACCTTATTACTAATTGACTGGCATAAATACTGTCAAAGGTCTAATTTAAAAAGAATAACATTGAGATTACATTTATTGCGGGGGTTAATCTTACTTTCTCACCTAGAGCTTTGGAAAGGGATTAATGCATGAAAATGGCGACTAAACTTACATTCGAGATGAAAGTAAAGAAAAAAGGTGTCGTAGCAAAGGTTACATTAAATGGAGATAAGAAAACTTATTTCTTCCCCTTTGATGCTACACGCAATGAAGCATCTCGTATCGATCAATTGATTGGTTATCTTCCTAGAAACTTCTATATAGATGCTCTCCTTAAACACAAATAAAGTAGGAGCTCTTAAAGCTATGCAGGTTATATGTGCTTGGTGTGGAAAATTTATTAAAGAGAAAGAACCAATTAATGATAGAATTATATCCCATGGTATTTGTGATAAGTGTGCCTGGAAGGTCAAAGGTGTAACCATAAAGTGGATCAAGCAAAAGGACAAGAATAAGAATATGTGGAAATGGGATAACCAAAGTTTAACATAGCTCTTAAGATAGGAAAAAGTAGTACAATTGGCTATGACTCAAAATTTAGGCATTAATAATTATCTCTAAGAGCTTCTAGTTATTTTCTAGTTTGGAGTATCAAATGGGCTATTTTTCAGAATTTAGACAACAAATAAATCTAATAAAATCAGCATGGTGGAAGGAGTTTTGTTGCGACCCACGGCTTAGAAGGCCGTTGCTCTGTCCAACTGAGCTATGGGCGCATCGAGACGGTCGGGACGAGAAGATTCGAACCCTTCTGCCCTCGGCGTCCCAAGCGCAATTTAGTTTGCTAACTTGGTAAAATTATTTTAACTTATCACGGATAAAAAGAAAATAAGTGGATTTCAATGCTTGACTGCTTAAATTATTTAGGGTGTTTTGAGTCAGTATAGCAAGGACTCAATAGCTGTGCCGAAGGTTTGCTACTCGTCGTTTAGATATGCTTTCCTACTATCACTTTAAACGGTCAAGACACGCGACTGAGCATAAAAAATGATTCTAACTTCTCAGCATAATCTTGGATGGTTTGCCATCTGTCGAGACCATTGATGATTCTGCGTGCATTCTTGTAATCACAGGTTTCATCGCGAATAAAGTCGCTGAGTTTCCTGCCGGTGAAGGAACCGTTACGCATCCCATAAGACATAATGCTGTAAGCGATTTCCGGCTCCATAACGCGTTCGGGATGAATTAAGAGCTCGTCGTCGAGACCTAGCACCTTACTCATCTTCTCATAATTGTCCTTCCACATCAGCTGGACGTAACCCCTGCCGTAGTAAACATTGAGATACTGTTTGCCGTCAGAGCCTGTAACTTGGACCTCTATGCCATACGGTCTTCCTTGACCCTTGCCAAATTCCTCAATCGGCTGCCATTGGTCAGCGCATTCGTGCTTTACGGTCGCCATGATGTAAGCGGCCCAACGCACATCATTCACATCGAGATCACGCTCGATACAATTGAGCAGGTTTTCTATTCCTGAGACCTGGGACTGGATGAGGCTTCCGTACTCCTCCCTGTATGAACCAAAAAATTTCTTATGATCGAATTTCATTGGTTCACACATATTTCACCTCCAGAAAGATATATCAACTAAAAAGAGTTTGTCCACTGCTGTTTTTAATCGGCGGGGTATCAATTTTTGCGTAATCATCAGATCCTATACCATCTTTTAGCACTGAAGCTTCGCCTTCTAAGGCAGACCGATTTTTCGCCACATCTTCGGATTCTCCGCTCCCTTACCATCGCAGGTTAACTTAGCCCGCAGTTCTTTTAGCTGTACATCTCCCCCGTGAAAGCCGTATGTAGCTAGCGTCCCACAATCGCCCAGTCCACGAAATTTATTCAGTATCGTCAACTGTTTCGTTTTGAAGTCGAACTCAGACACTCCCCATAGTTCTTCAGTTTCTTTTTTTTCGAGTTTGTTTTCATCTTTAGATCCGTAAGCTGGAAAAGTCAGTAGTTTTGCATCCGCTGGCGATTTTGTTTCGTCAAGATAGGAATAAACTTGAAACCCCTGGTAAGCCCCAAACGTGCAGATTACTTCTATAAGGTATTGCTTTTCAGACAGATTATAAAACTCAAGGCCGGCAGTCTCCTTGTTCATAGTGCTATCGAATGCCTCCTCACAACTATCAGGCCATTTGATAATTTTTCGCCACGCTTCCCGGTCTTCGTGGGAAAGGTTCGCTTTTTTTGGAACAATATCGGATTGTAAAGGAGTTTGCACCGTTTTCGATGATTCGTGAACCATTTTGTCTGATTGTCTCTCCTGATACCCGGCACAGGCTACGAAGGCCAGCAGAAGCAAAACAAAAAGCGTTGGTTTTCTCAACCATGCTCTCAGTTTCATGATCACCTTTTCACTCCGCCACTGATTGGTGCTGATACACCTTAGCCTCTATATTAGGTCTGCCGCTCCGGAACTCATATCATTAGAATTTCTCTGCGCGGAGGTTTTCAAAAAACCTCTTAAGCAAATCGGCGCACTCATCCCTCAGTATGCCTTCTTCTATTTCAACCCTATGGTTCAACTTTCCGTCCACTCCAATGTTATAAATAGAGACTATAGCGCCGGCTTTTGGATCACGCGCGCCGAAGATGACCCTTTTTATTCTTGAAAGAATTATCGCTCCCACGCACATCGCGCACGGCTCAAGAGTGACGTAAAGAGCAACGTTTGCAAGTCGCCAGTTCCCCAATTTTTTCGCCGCTTCCCTAATTGCAATAATCTCAGCATGTGCTGTCGGATCAAGAGAAGTCTCGCGCAGATTATGGGCGCGGGAAATAATTTCTCCATTTTCTCTTACAATCACAGCCCCAATGGGTACCTCACCAATACCCTCAGCCTTTAGAGCCTCTTCAATTGCCAGGTGCATAAATGTTTCGTCATTGAGTTGAGTCATTATCTACTTTTTCAGAATAAAAGATATTAGCCACGAATAAACGCGAATCTACACGAATCTATTTTTAACCATAGCGACAAAACAGCAATACATAGTTTTGTCATGTCCGAATGTTTGTGTGGGCATCTCATGTGGGAATGACATATTAACACGGTGAACGAGTCGAACCGTGTCCGCCCTTCGTTCCTGGCGAATACAGGACCGCCCTACCTTGCGATTTTAATAAAATTCTTGAGAATGTCTTTTCCGTGTCTTGTGAGAATTGATTCAGGATGGAACTGAACGCCCTCAATCAAATATTCCTTATGCCTCACCCCCATTATCTCTCCTTCATCCGTCCAGGCGGTGACTTCCAGTTTGTTGGGAAGAGATTCCTTTTCAATCAGAAGCGAGTGATATCTCGTAGCCTCAAATGGGTTGGGCACATCCTCATAAACCCCTCTTCCGTCGTGGTAAATCTGAGAGGTCTTTCCATGAAGGAGTCTCTGTGCCCTTACGATATTTCCACCGAAGGCATAACCGATTGACTGATGGCCAAGGCAAACCCCCAGGATTGGAATTCTCCCCGCAAATTCCTTGATTAAATCCACCGAAATTCCTGCTTCTTTGGGAGTGCATGGCCCGGGTGAGACTACAACCATATCGGGGTTTAATTTTCCAACCTCTTCCAGTGTGATTTTATCATTTCTAAAAACTAAAACCTTTTCCCCCAGCTCGCCCAAATAATGAACGAGGTTGTATGTGAATGAATCATAGTTATCTATCATTAGGATCATTTCTCTATCCTTGCTGGATAGCAATACGGCTTCTCCATTAACTTTCAAAGCCCCGCTTTTGCCATCTCAACCGCCCTCGTAAGGGCTTTCACCTTATTTACCGTCTCGTTGTATTCCCTTTCCGGGTCTGAGTCTGCGACAATTCCCGCTCCGGCTTGAATGAAGATTTCATCCCCTTTTATCACAAATGTTCTTATCGTAATGCAGGTGTCCATATTCCCCGAAAAGCCGAAATATCCAACAGCACCGCCGTAAGCCCCCCTTCTGCCCGGCTCCATTTCCTCAATTATCTCCATAGCCCTGACTTTTGGAGCGCCTGAAAGCGTTCCGGCAGGGAACGTGGCTTTTATAACATCAAACGCATCCTTCTCGGCTTTAAGCCTTGCGATTACATTTGATACTATGTGCATAACGTGCGAGTATCTCTCAATACCCATAAGCTCATTTACCTTTACGGTTCCGATCTCCGCAACCCTCCCCAGGTCATTTCTTGCAAGGTCAACGAGCATTATATGCTCAGCCCTCTCTTTAGGGTCTGCAAGAAGCTCTTTCTCAAACTGAGCATCCTCTTTCTCATCCCTTCCTCTCGGTCTTGTCCCGGCAATGGGACGGGTTTCTATTCCATCCCCTTCAACTCTGACCATTACCTCAGGAGACGAGCCTACGAGGAAATCCTCACCTGTTTTGAGGTAAAACATATATGGCGAAGGGTTTAAAACCCTGAGCGCCCTGTATAAATCAAATGGCGAAACATCCAGTTTTGTCCTCCACCTTTGAGAAATTACGGCTTGAATAATGTCGCCTGCCTGAATGTATTCTTTTGTTCTCCTTACCGCATCCATGAATTCTTCAGGCTCAAAGTTTGATTTAAATTCAACTTTTTTGCCTCTTTTTCTAATGTCATCGGTTTTATAAAATGAGACTGGAGAACGGAGTTTCTCAATTATAGTCTCTATCTTCTCCACCGCCTGAGTATAAGCCCTCTTTGCACTGCCGGGGTCAGAAACATAGGCGTTTGAGATTATCTTTATTTTGTGATTTACGTTGTCAAACACGAGAACCGAGTCGGTTATCATGAAAACTGAGTCCCAGAGTCTCAATTCATCTTTTCCAAACTCAGGGAGTTTCTCGATGAACCTGACAATGTCATAACCAAAATACCCAACGGCTCCGCCATGAAATCTGGGCAAATTCGAAGAGACTACAGGATGATATCTCGAAAGAAGTTCCCGGAGAGAATCAATCGGATTCCCTTCATGCCTTTCTACCTTTCCATTTTCTACTATTTCAATGCGGGTTCCTTTAGACCTCAGTACCGCAGAAGGCTGGGTTCCAAGAAAGCTATACCGTCCCCATTTCTCACCGCCTTCCACGCTCTCAAGGAGAAAAGCATAGTCTCCGGATTCAATCTTCTTTAGAGCCGACACGGGCGTATCAAAATCTGCAAGAACCTCCGCCCAAACAGGCACAAGGTTCCCCAGTTTCAGTTTTTCCTTGAATTCAGAAAAGATAGGAGAAATCATGATGAGAAGAATAAAAAGTCTGAGATTTAAAGTCAAGAAACCGTTACAGGATGGTAGGATACACGATGCAAGAATCGTGATTAGGTTTTAAGCACAGCCAAGAATGCTTCTTGTGGAATTTCGATTTTTCCGATTTGTTTGAGACGCTTTTTTCCCTCTTTCTGTTTCTCTAAGAGCTTTCTCTTCCTTGTTATGTCACCTCCATAGCACTTGGCTGTAACGTCTTTTCTTACGGGCTTTACGGTTTCACGGGCGATTACCCGATTCCCGATTGCGGCTTGAAGGGCAACTTCAAAAAGCTGTCTTGGAATTAACCTTCTGAGTTTCTCTACAAGCTCTTTTCCTCTTTCGTAGGCCTTTTCTTTGTGGACTATTATTGAAAGTGCATCCACAGGGTCGCCGTTGATGAGCACATCAAGCTTTACCAGATCCGACTCTTTATAACCTACAAGCTCATAATCCATTGAGGCGTAGCCACGGGAGACCGATTTGAGTTTGTCAAAGAAATCAAACATTATCTCAGAGAGAGGAAGTTCATATTCTACAATGACCCTATCCTGAGTTATGTATTTGATGTTCTTCTGAGTTCCGCGCCTCTTTTCGCAGAGGTCGAATATTCCACCTAAATATGTGCTAGGCGTGTGTATCATTACGAGCACATAAGGCTCTTCCATTATCTCTGTTTTTTCAGAAGACGGGAGCTTGCTGGGATTATCAACGTAACTCACTTCCCCTTTTGTATCTGTAATTCTATAAATAACAGTCGGCGCGGTGGATATAAGCTCAAGCTGGAATTCCCTCTCCAGTCTTTCCCTTACAATCTCCATGTGAAGAAGGCCGAGGAACCCGCACCGAAATCCAAATCCGAGGGCAAGCGATGTTTCAGGCTCATAGATAAAAGAAGAATCGTTCAATCGGAGCTTTTCAAGCGCATCACGGAGCTTATCATACTCCCCGGGGTCAATTGGATACAAACCGCTAAACACCATAGGCTTCATCACCCGAAATCCAGAAAGCGGCTTATCGGTTGGCCTCAGAGCATTCGTAATCGTGTCCCCTACCTTTGCTTCGCTTATCTCTTTTATTGCCGCTGTGACAAACCCTACCTCTCCGGCGGAAAGCTCCTCTACCTCTACCGCCCTTGGAGAAAAGATTCCGAGCTTTTTAACCTCATAAGCCTTGCCTGTAGACATAAGCTGAATCCTCATCCCGAGCTTGATTTTTCCCTCAAACACCCGGACAAGCATCACGACGCCCTGATAAGAATCAAACCAGCTATCGAAGATCAAGGCTTTAAGCGGATTCTCAGAATTTCCAAGAGGCGGCGGGATTTTCTTTACGATAGCCTCAAGGATCTCCTTTGTTCCAATTCCCTCCTTTGCACTTGCAAGCACTGCATCTCCCGCACTTATTCCGATTACCTCCTCGATCTCCTTTTTCACCCTCTCGGGGTCCGAGGCGGGAAGGTCAATCTTGTTGATGACTGAAATGAGTTCGAGTCCAGAATCCGCCGCCAGATAGGCATGAGCTACCGTTTGAGCCTCAACCCCTTGAGAGGCATCCACTACAAGGAGCGCGCCCTCGCAGGCCTGAAGGCTTCTTGAAACCTCATAGCTGAAATCAACGTGGCCCGGGGTGTCAATTAGATTAAATTCATAGGTAATCCCATCGTCAGCTTTGTAATTGATTCTTACAGCCTGAGCCTTGATCGTTATTCCACGCTCTCTTTCTAATTCCATCTGATCAAGAAACTGCTCCGTCATATCGCGCTCAGTTACGGTTCCCGTAAATTCCAGAATTCTATCTGCAAGAGTAGATTTCCCATGATCCACATGGGCGATTATAGAGAAATTCCTAATATATGTAGGTTCCATTCTATAGTGTACTCAGCTTTTAAGGACGCTAAATCAAAATAGTATATAGAAAAAGGAATGGTTAATCAAAATTAGAGGAACTGATGTTGTGAAATACGGTCATTCCCGCGCGTATTAAGCGGGAATCCAAAACAATGGATGCCCGATTGAGACTTTGGGACATGACAAACTGTAAAGGCTGTCAGCCCAGCCATTCCACTTTTATTTTTTTATAACTATAGTTAGCCAAAATGCCCAGTCAATGCTTGATAACATTAAGGATCAAGAGTCGTACACGCAAGGCCACCTGATATGGAAATTCCACTAGAGAAAGAGGTTCTTCAGATTCTCTCAGATCAGAAAATTTTTCTCCTTAATGTAGAACACCCCATTGTAGATGAACTTCATAAATGCTGTTCCAAACTTAGGTCATACCTCCTGGATTTAGAAGCTAATCAGCCTCGATCTTCTCTTTCTCACAGTTCGTTTTGGCAAATTACTCCAAAATACCGATTGGACGTTTTACGCATGGGTATACCTAAGATTGCAAACCAACTTGCTTATGCTATTAGCTTTTCGACTCGCTATTTGAGTCAAATTGCCGAAAGTAAAACAACCTATTTCCCAACTATGGTAGACTCCTTCTTCTAGTATCACATTGATTTTGGGACTCGACTCGCATAAAGCGGCTGGGATCGCATAGCACTTCTGCTGGATCTGGCATATCAACTAAATACACTTACAGAATGCAGCTTTCCTTTTGTGCTAAGGGAACTTCCTAAAGTAGATAAGAAGATCGTTCAAGACGCGAACTTCAAAAAGCTAAAGACCTTTCGTGATAGTAGATTCCTTGACTTAGAGGCTGGATCCGGAAAGGGTGCTCGACATGAGACAACTCACTTACTTTCACCCAGCACTAAATTTTTCTTTGAGTTTCTTGAAAAGGGGAACAAGTCAGTGAGTGTACCCCCTGAACTCAGACCCAAAGAGCGGCGCAATATGCTGATAGAACACCACGAATTCTATCTATCGGGAATCCAGAGCGCTCTTCAGCTTGTGTCTTTGCGCTGGCCATAAAAAGTTGGTAGTTCTGCTAATGGCATGTCTGCACTTTGTTTATATAAGCCCCTAAAGAGGTAGGATACTTACAAACAACCCTCACCGCCAAACCCCCGCGATGGCCGTAGAACAATCAGGGCATTTCCCATCAGGAGTGATACGATAATCTAAAATTCTGTATCCGTGCCGCTCGATTAAGAGTTTGTGACAGTTTGGGCAGTATGTGTTCTCATATTTTTTTACATATCCGGGAAGGTTTCCCGCATAAACAAACCTGAGTCCTGCCTCGTATCCGATTTCTGCGGCGCGTATAAGGGTTTCAGCCGATGTATTGTCGGGGCCTGTCATCTTGTAATCTTTATGAAATGCCGTGACATGCCAGGGAATGTCGGACGATACCGAGGCGAGGAATTTTGCGGCTTTTTTTAATTCTTCCTCAGAGTCGTTAAATCCGGGGATGATTAATGTAACAATCTCTACCCAAAACCCCATCTCAACTAATCGGGGAATGGTCTCAAGCACGGTGCTTAGAAGCCCACCCAGTTTTCGGTAGTTTCTATCCTGCATGGACTTCAGGTCCACTTTATAACAGTCGGTAAGGGGTCTGATGTATTCCAAGACCTCGCGGGTTGCATTTCCATTTGAAATAAACGCGGTTTTAAACCCCTGCTCTTTTGCAAGCCTAAAAACATCAGCCGCCCATTCCGCAGTAATAAGCGGTTCGTTGTAGGAGCTTCCAACCATACTCGCCCCGTGCCTCTTTGCGAAAGAAACCATCTGTTTTGCCGTGACCGTCATCGGCTCTATCCCTGCTGAGGAGTCACGAAGAGCCTGCGATGTAAGCCAGTTCTGACAGTACGCGCAATGATAATCGCAACCCAACATCCCGAATGTTAAGGTGAAAGAACCGGGAAGAACATGGAAGAAAGGCTTTTTCTCTGTGGGGTCGCACTGGAGCGCGGCTACGTACTCTTTTGGAACAAATAGTTTTCCGCCCATGTTATATCTTACTTTGCAGATTCCCCTAAACCCATCTTGTATATTACACCTGTGACCGCAGGCATAGCAGAGAACCCTATTATTCTCTAGTTTTTGATAAAGCTCGCCTTCTTTGGAGTGTTCATCCAGCACTTGTGCAAGGGAAGGTCTTGCGAAGGTTTTAAGTTCCTTCTTTATCGCCATGCCTCATATCCCCCAAAAGGAGTAAGGGAGAATTTATCCGTTTAGTATAAACGATAATTTATTTGGTTCTAAATGCCTCACGAATGAGAAGGTAAAAGAGGAGTTTAATATCAGAGGAATGGTAGAGGCAGGTTTCAAACCTGCCTCTACCATTGAATCTCTACAAAATAACTCTACGTGTCCGGTTAAACAGACATATATAGAGGAAAGCCTACTCCATCGGTTTAGGTGTAGACATTGGCTTTTTCATAGGCGTAGTCTCCGACTTTGCAGGAGCAGGTGCGCTGGTTTTGGCGTGCTTAACTGCTACCTTATCGCCTTCCTTAAGCTGACTTAGCTGCTTAGGGTCGTCGAGCTTCACGGTAACAGTGCCAGCCGTAGCATCTATAGAGACTACCTCGCCCGACAATATATGGGCGGCTCTCTTCGTTTTCGCCGTGGCTAATGTTACTCCGGTAAGAGCAAACATCATAATCACTGCAATAATCGCTATAGCTCTGATCATCTTTTGTTTCACCTCCTTTTTCATTGTTTTAGAACATTCGGTATGCTATTTACATATAAACCTACAATGTAACAAAAAGGTTTCTATAAAAATCTCTTTTTTAACATCGGTACTGGAAAGCTCCGCTATCTCCATGGATTCATACCAATGTGCCTCCGTATCACACGTTACAGTCGGAACCTACCTTAATTATTTGCTTTTTGCCATGTTATCTGGATTTATAGGCTCTAATGAGATAATTTTTATGCCGCCTTCAACTCAGAGGTGCAATGCGGGCAGCGCGTGGCTTTGATGGAGATAGTAGAGGCACAATATGGACACTCCTTCGTTGTAGGTGCTGCCGCCGGAGCTTCCTCCTCGCGCTTGAGTCGGTTGATACCGCGCACCAGAAGAAACACCGCAAAGGCAACTATGAGAAAGCTGATAATCGTATTTATAAACGCACCGTAGTTTATAGTAACTGCGCCGGCCTTTTTAGCCGCATCAGGAGAGGTATAAGGCCCCGCGATTGTCCCTTGTTTAAGAACCAAAAAAAGGTTGGAGAAATCAACGTGACCCAGCGCCAGACCAATAGGAGGCATAATAACATCGTTGACAAGCGACTGCACAATGGTGCCAAAGGCCGCACCAATTATAATGCCCACTGCCATATCAACCACATTGCCCCGCATGGCAAACTCCTTGAACTCTTTTAACATTTTTTGATTCCTCCTTTCCTTTTTTGCAATTATCACACAGAAAATAAACCCGTGTCAAGAAGAATTTTCCCCCTCCACTTTTCATTATACGGTATACTGTAACTAAGGTGAAAAGCAAAATTGTAGGGGCAGGTTTGAAACCTGCTCCTACTGGTCATTATGAGATAGCTTCTAGCCACAGAGAGTATTTATTTAAAAATTCCTTCTCTCTGTTATCTGTGACTTCTGTGGTTAAATTATCTTTCATCAGGAGGAATCGGCATGGCTCAAGAGATTAAAACTGGGGATAAGGCGCCAGATTTCATTCTTCCGGGAGTTGACGGAAACAACTATTCGCTTTCCGATTTTAAAGATAAAAAGGTGTTAGTCGTTATGTTCACGTGTAACCATTGTCCTTACGTGCAGGCTTATGAAGACAGGCTTATCGCTCTTCAGAGGGAATTCAAAGACAAAGGGGTTTCCTTTGTCGCTATAAACCCAAATGACGATAAGGGCTATCCGGAAGATAGCTTCGAGAATATGGTAAAAAGAGCGAAAGAAAAGGGATTTAACTTTCCGTATCTGCGGGATAAATCCCAAAACGTCGCCCGCGCTTATGGGGCGAGCCACACGCCTCATATATTTGTTTTTGATGAAGACAGGAGACTTCGTTACACCGGAAAGGTTGACGATAACTGGAGAGAGCCGAACAAGGTTAAAGAGCGTTATCTCAGAGATGTGATTTTAGCACTTCTTGATCAGAAAGAGATAAAAAACCCGGACACATACGCCATCGGTTGCACCATAAAGTGGGCAAGGTAAAAACCGGAAGGCTAAGCTAAGAAACTAATCGAGGAAGTACATCTAAACCGCTATGGCTACTCCATGTGTGGAGAGCTTTTTATAGCCGTTTTCCGTGTAGGTTACTATGCAGTTTTTATTGTATTGCTTTTTCCCTTCATAGAGAGCCATGTCCGCACGATGGAGCAACTCTTTTGGTTTTTCCATATTCGCGGGGCCATAGGCCGATATGCCGAACGTAGCTGTCACCCGCACCTGCTTGTCATCACACGGGAAAATCAAGGCTGAGATGGCGCGGCGTATGTGCTCTGCAACCACCACTGCATTCTCGAGGGCCGTGTGCGTAAACAGTACGGTGAACTCCTCTCCTCCGTATCGGCTGACTATATCTGCATGTCGCACAGCCGATTTAGTAAGCCTGCCAATCTGCTTTAACACCTGGTCTCCAAAGATGTGTCCATACGTGTCGTTGAGGAGCTTAAAATCGTCTATATCAAAGATGCAAAGCGACAGTGGAATATTATAACGCTTGGCCCTTTCGTACTCTTCGCTCAGGCGATCCACAAAATAACGTCTGTTAAAAAGCCCAGTAAGTTCATCTCTGATTAATGTGGCTTTTAATCCTTCCTGGTTAATGATGTTCTCCAGTATAGTCGAGGCCATTTCGGAGAACAAATCAAGGATTTCTTTATCCTGGGGAGTTATCTCTCCACCGCTTGTTTCTCTGTCAACCTCTAAAACAACTCGAACCTGCCCCTTTACCTTGATTGGAATGAGAGCAAAAGATCGGGAGTTTGTTACTGTACTTAATGTTGAAGCCTCTTGCCGCTCGTCAAAGACAACTATCCCCTCTCCTTTAAGGGCAACCCTTCCCAACGCTCCTGATTTTTCAGATAATGGGAGTTTAAAGCTCGGCACCTCTTCAATAAATCCAAGGTAGCATACAAGAGGAAGCGTCCCCTTCTCCCAGTTTACTTTCCTGACAGCTGCCCGGTCAAAACTAAAGCAGTTAATTAAAACCTCTGCAATATATTTATGAGCCTCAGCCTCACTCCGGGCTTTTTTAATTTTATTCAGGGCTAATTTTACATTATCAAGATAGTGTGAAAATGTCATTGATCTACGACCTGCTCTACTAGACTTTAACCAACTTTATCCGCCAATTCAACATTTATAAGGTCATCAAATACAGTCCGGAGGCTGAATGCAGGACTGAAACTCCGATATATTGCTGTGGTCAAGAGCCATGCCGTAGCGGTGTCCCAACTCATGTTTAAAAAGCGGGAATTCTCCGCATCTTCCAAGACTCTCTTTTGATACGATTAATGAGGTCTGAGTCTGGAAAAAAGATACCGCCGCAATCCGCATTCGCAGCCTCCATAGTATTACATTTGAATGTAAATGGAACTACAAAAACCCCTAATGCCGAAAGCGGAGATATTGTCTCCCCGCTTGGGATTTGGAATTCTTCAGAGCCTACCTGAGAGTTTCCGAATTGGCACTCTAAAAAATCAGCCGCTCTTTCATCAAGTAAATTTAACATATCGTCCGTGTTCCCA
>JBLNAE010000003.1:0-3837 GCA_050259195.1 Ignavibacteriales bacterium | reverse complement strand
GAAGCAACTGGATGCCATTGGCTATGGCTACTTCGGTTAATGGTATCCAGAAGCTCTTATTCATCGCTTCTGTCCCCATTGTTGAAACAAGGGGACTTAGAAAACTTAAATTTTGTTAAATTTTGTTAAATAAAACCGCTTTACCTCTTTTGGCGATTCCAATATGCTGGACAAAATATTTATAAAAGTTTTTGGGCAGGCTAAGATAGTGGATTAATACAAATTCTCCGTCTCTATGACCAGGGCAATGGACAGAAAGAACCCTGGCCAAAGAGACGCTGTATATCAATATCTGATTCAATCCTCTGTATTCATTTTCCGCTGAAAGAAGTCTCCGTATTCGTTTTAACCACGTCAGACAGGGGTTCCTCTTCGACCAAAGACCAGAGACACTATGAACAGAATCAGGAAGATAATAAACAACACCTTTGCAATCCACGCTGCGGTTCCTGCTATTCCTACAAAACCGAGGATTCCCGCAACGATTGCTATAATTAGAAAGGTTATAGCCCATGATAACATCAGCCTCACCTCCTTACAAAACTAATGTTTTATGCCCTTAATTACTGCAATATCTATACCAGCAGCTTAACGCATTCAAATTTTAAACATTTATAATGTGTTATGGACGAGATGAGGGACAAAAGAATCTCCAAGATAAATCGGGGTGTGTAGTAATACACTATAGAGATGTGTAAATCGGCACAAAGAATATCACTGTAATACTCAGGGTATTGGATGAAACGGGAATATTTTACGCCTTTGGAGGCGCGTGTCATTTGTTGCTACTGACGTGCGCTACTTTTTAGCCATTGAGTTTTGGCAATGGCATTTTCTTGGGGTGCAGTCCGTGGGTCATACATTTTCGTGTAGACTTTAGTAAACTCTGCACCAAAGAAGAGAATTTGCGCCGCATAATAAACCCATATAAGAATTATGACGAGCGAACCAGCCGCGCCGTATGAGGAAGCGACACTGCTATTGCCAATATATAATCCGATTAGAAACTTGCCAATTGTAAAAAGAAGTGATGTCAAAGCCGCACCCATCCAGACATTTTTCCATTTGATTTCAACGTCCGGAAGAATTTTATATATCATGGCAAAGAGCACCGTAATAACACCGAATGAGACAATAAAGTTTAGGACCTGCATTACGTGGATAAATCCGGGAAGCAGGCCACTCAAAAATTTGTCAAGTGCCGACAATCCGGCACTCAGGACAAGCGACACTAAGAGTAAGAAGCCGACGCCCAACACTACCGTGAATGACATGAGGCGATCTCTAAGAGACGGTATGAGAACTCTAAACAACGATTTGAGCTGTGCTGAAGGGCGATTAAATCCGCTTCTACGGAAAGTTTTTAGGTAACTCCTAATTGTCTCCATCGCACTAGATCCCTGCTTCGGTGCGACCTTCCATATTGTGTTAAGCGCATCTTGAAGCTCATTAAATACACCCGCCGCGCCGAGGATAAGCGTTACGATGCCAATTACAGTGACTATAACATTCGAGCTCGGCTTGTGAGCGCTTTGGATCATAGTTTGAATTACCTTTGCACCATCCTTTCCGACCAAACCCTGAATTTGCTCCACAATCTGCCCTTGCACAGCATCGCGTCCAAACACAAATCCGGCCATGGCTACGACAATGATTAGAAGTGGAGAGATGGAGAATACAGTGTAGTACGCCAACGCCGCTCCCAGGCGAGGCGCTTTATCATCGCTCCATTCAGAAAACGTATCTTTAAGTAGAGTAAAAATAGAGCTTAGACTCATAGTCCCTCCCTACCATTCTCATGCACAAGGCACTGCCTAAGAAACACGAGCACTAAAACCTCTTCTGGTCGAAGCCCTTCGGATAAATTTTCTATTTCTTGACTGTCTATTTGCTCTATCATCTGAAACATCATTCCATCTAAATAGTGGTTAATTAACGCCGGATGCACGTAGCACTTGCGGCAGATTGCGGGTGTGTTTCCCAGGCGCTCCGCGACTACCTCGATTGCTCTCACGATGTTTTTTTTAACCTGAACTTCCGAATTAAACGGCCCAAATTCCCGGAGCGTAATCATGGCAAGCACAGTGCCAGCCCAGGTTCGAAAATCCTTTGCCGTAAAATCCTGATTGACGATCTCCCGCAAGTATTCATTCACGTCGGCGGAATCAATCGTCTGACGATTACCACTATCATCCAGGTACTGAAAAAGCTCATACCCGGGAATATCCTGACAGCGCTTCACAATTTTGGCGAGTCGGCGATCGCTGATTTCTACTGTATGGTGTTTGCCGCTCTTGCCTCGAAAATGAAAACGTAACGTTGAGCCTGAGACATCAACATGACGATTACGCATAGTTGTCAGACCAAATGAACCGTTTGCCCGCGTGTACTCTTCATTGCCTATGCGTATGAGAGTTGCCTCAAGTAGACGTACGACGGTTGCAAGCACCTTCTTCCTGGGCAAACCGGGAAGCGCAATGTCGCGCTCGACCCGTTTGCGGATAAGAGGCAGCGCCTCACCAAAAGCAATCATCCGGCTGTATTTTGTCTCATCGCGTTCCTCCCACCAGTGTGGATGGTATCGGTACTGCTTGCGTCCCTTTGCATCGCGTCCGGTTGCTTGAATGTGCCCGTCCGGTATAGGACAGATCCAAACTTCAGTCCACGCCGGAGGAATGGCGAGGGATTTTATGCGCCGCAGCGTATTAGGGTCGCAAACCGGCTTTCCATTAACACTAATGTATCTAAAGCCCCTTCCGGCACGCTTTCGCCGAATGCTGGGAGTGTCATCCGTAACGTAGCGCAGACCAGCGGCCTTCGCCGATTCGACTGGATTGGTAATAAGCTCAAGTTCGACCTGCATTTCTCTCCCATCCGGACACGGCAGTTAAAATGCAGCACATGTGAAGCGCAAAACCTGCCTAGTCTTATCAATTAGCCATAGAAGCGACTGTATCATTAAGATATCTGTTGCCCGCCTGTGGTGAGCGAAGTCGAATCCCGAATTCACTCGCCCTAATCCGGCAACTGACCCGCTCTCTTATGTGAAAGTCGCTTAATCATTAGTATGGTCAGCATTCTCACGACTGACGAGTTTGCAAAACTGGCTCTCTTTGCCGCTCTTTGTCTTGTCCTGATAAAGGAAGGCTAAATTCTTCTCCTCAAATTTCTCGAAAAATTCTTCCCATGAAATTTCTTCCAACGACCCCTCGCCGCTATACCCCAGGAAGTCAATGCGGAGAAGGCCTACCTCTTTATTTTTACCCGTTCCCTTAACGGTCGCTGGTCGGCCGCCGTGCTCTTCTACCCATCTCCTAATTTCTTCGTGATCCGTCGTTGATTTAGCCTTTCCCTGTCTTGCCATGATACTTGCTCCTTCTGAAGAAAAAAATTAATCAGTAATAAAAACACGGGGACATTAAAATTTTTATCTCAGGATCAATCTCCTCGATGATCCTACTCTTATATAAAGGCGTCTGTATACAATCCTGTCGCAGTTAAATTACTCGTATGTTGCTCAGTGCAATATCCATACCAGCAATTTAAAATTGTCAACCCCAGTTTTTGCGGGAAGTTATAAACGGAGGGTTACCTAATCACACATATTTGTGCAGTAATACGCTGTAAAAGCTGTGCAAATTTGCACAAGTACAGACGCAGGACATTTCTAATCTCATTTTATGCAGGCTATTGCCCAAGGAACTCTCCAATCGGCGCAAGCGGCTCGATATGGTCGCAAAGTATCTTAAATGTCATTAAAATAGGGACGGCAAGAAAGGTTCCGACTATTCCCCATATCCATCCCCAAAAAACAATCCCAACGAAAACGACCACAGG
>JBLNAE010000002.1:0-8364 GCA_050259195.1 Ignavibacteriales bacterium | reverse complement strand
ATCGTATCCTACATAATCACTCCAGTAATTTCCCTTTTTGTCTTCAAACCATTTGTTTCCTGAGAGTGTTCCCCCTCCTCTTACTTCTATTTGTTCCGTATTCTCGATAAAACTATTTCCGAAAAAGGCGTTTCTTTCGATAGATGGCATGAGAGAGGCTCCAATATCATTAAAAGCTATGGCATTTTTCTTAATCGCATTCCAGGAGTCGATAAGGGAAGGTGAATTGTCTAAGTATATTCCGATTCGGTTATCTATAATGAGATTTTCTTCAGCAACGACATCATCAACATCCTTAAAACCTATTCCATATCCGCTTCCTAGCCCCTGGTTATGGGCAAATATATTGTGATAAAACTTTATACCTCTACTATACATAAGAAAGCCGCCTACAGAATTGTCCGTGAAGACATTATCCTCAAATGTATTATCATCACTTTTCATATAGTGGAGCCCGTATCTCCCTTTTTCCACTCTATTGTTCTTTATCAATGTTTTATTAGAAAACCAAATCGCTAAATCCCTTGTTTGGGTAACGAGGTTATTTTCTACTTTGGTTTCCGAGCTATACCAAAGATGTATTCCATCTCCTCTGTCCGGGATGGGAAGATCCTTACCCACTATAACGTTACTGCGAATTAGGCTCTTGGGTGAATTCCTAAGGTATATTCCAAAAAGTAAATCCTCTAAACGGTTATCCTCAATAACGCTGTTTGATGCCGAATCAAGGTTTATTCCTCCATCTTCTGCATTTAGGCTTTCTCCACTTCCTCTAACCAAAAATCCTTTAAAGGTGCATCCAGGGGCTTTTATGAAAACAACTGTCCCTTCTCCTCCTCCATCAATAACAGGTTTATTTATACCTATAAGCTTAATATGAGGTTTATCTATAACAATCCTCTCCTTATAAAGACCACCCTTAACTTCGATTGTATCCCCCTCTTTCGCTAATTCGATAGCCTTAGAAATTGAGTCGAGGGAACCAGCAGGAGAAACAATATAGGTTGTTGATGCTACTGCTGCTTCTCCTCCCGATAGTGCTGAGGCGGCCATAAAAACAAGTGCGGACACATAAGTGAGCATTTTTCTCTGTATGGGCATTTGTTGCACACCGTAAATCTAAGGATTAAAGCTGCAACCACAAAAATAAAAGAAGCAATGGCAAAATAAAATCCCATTTCTGGGACTCCGACCGTAGCAAACTGGCCGATTTTCCCTTCTCCTAATAGATGGGGCGTAAATGGTTTGAATCTGATAGGTGCATGCGGATTAAGATTGTGTCCAAAGTGATAGAGCCACAAAGATAAGTCAACGAGAAAACCGATTGGAAAGCCCAAAGCGGGCAGTGCAAAAAGACTCATTACCTTTTTCCCGGAGAAAACAAAAAAGAGTGTAAAAAGGGAGACGAGGGAAAGCGCGTAAAGGGCGATGGAACGTTCAAACTGGGCGGCTTCGCCTAGTTTTTTCATCCCTATGTAGTGATTTAAAAGGTCTACCTCTGATACGTCCCCTTCTACTTTATTAAGGTACACTAATACATGAAGTCCATCCGGGTACTGAGGAGCCTTGAGTGTAACCTCCCAGTAAGGAAACAGAATGGAGCCTGCAAGGAGTGCTATCGCTAATACAGAGAGAGTAGCGACCACAAATCTTCGTTTCCTATCTAGAATAGGTCCTGGAATCCAAGAGGTGAGTACGCTTTCCGATTTAGTTCTTTCGTCTATGGTTCTCATAATAATAATTTCTCCTTTCCCCTCGTTTGCTGATCAGCTTACTGTCCTGTCAGTATTCTCCTTGCATTTAGAGCAGAGGTTGCGGACTTTACGTGATACTGCCAGGCCATATTGTAACCATAAGAGGCCTTTTCAAAGCTGTTTTCTTTCATTTCCTTGTCCGCTTGAGAAACATTTTTATCTGCCTCTTGTAGCCAATTCTGCGCATCTGCAATGAGGCCTTTTGCATCCGGATTTCCTTTATCACCAATCTTGTTAAGTTCATCCATGACTCCGACTACAGTTTTTCTTGTATTTACCGCTTGTTTTTGCCATGAAAGGGCGCTTTCTTTATAGTCGGTTGCAGATACAAGGTTTCCAAGCGTAAGTAGAATGAGAAATCCAAACAATATTTTTAATCCTCTCATCATCTCAAGTTCCTCCTATTTTATTGTGCTTTTTTAAGCTGCCTTATCCCTAAGAAGAGATAAGGCAGCTTTTTAAAATGTTTCCTTACTTCTTGGGTTCTACAAGTAGATACCCTGCCATCTCAAGATGAAGAGCAGAGCAGAACTCGGTGCAGTAGAATGGATAGACACCGGGTTTATCCGCGACGAATTCTATTAGGTCGCTTTTTCCTGGCTCGAGGCTCAGGTTGATATTATATCCACCGATTGCAAACCCATGAGTTGCATCCCTTGCCCGCTCTATATTAGTTATGTGTATTTTTACATTATCGCCCTCTTTTACCTTAATTTGGTCGGGGTTGAAATGGCTTCTTATAGCCGTCATCCAGACCTCAACTTCGTTTCCGTTTCTCTTTATCGCTTCTTTGCCGGGCATCGCTGCGTTGGGGTCTTTGCTCATTGTTGCGGGGTTAAATCCGATCTCAGGATAAACCAGCCATGGTTTTAGTTTGTCTGCTTTTATCATTTGTACGTAATGCGGTTCGCCATTGCCTATTGGCGTATCAGAGAGCAGTTGCATCTTATCCCCCGAAATATCTATTAGCTGGAAGTTTTGGGGATGAAGCGGACCAACCGGAGTAAATCTGTCTATAGACCACTTATCGAGTGCGACACAATACTTGCCTTTAGGAGAAACTGTATCCCCCTCGGCACAGACGAGGTGACCTATATTGTAGTGGACGGGAATCTTATCAACGAGTTTCCAGCCCTTCTCAGGAGAGTTGTATGGAGGACCGAGTGTCCACTTCGCCATTGTGCTTTCTATAAAAACGCTGGTATAGGCATTACCCTTATCATCAAACTGTGTATGAAGTGGACCCAACCCGATTTCTACCTGCGCGGCCACTACATCGTTGTACTTTAGGATCGGGACTCCAAATGGGTCTTTCCCTTCAAAGTCTTTGCTCGCTATAGCCTTTTGTATCTTATCAAAACTGAATATTGTAGTATGGGTATCAAGCTTTCCTGAAACTACTATGTAGTCCCCGCGGGGGGCGACGTCAACTCCGTGCGGGCTTTTAGCCTCGGGAATAAAGTAAAGGATTCCTTCGGCAGCTGCGGTTTCAAGCGGGATAACTTTTATACCTGAAATTTCTTTTACTTTTCCTGCCTTCACTACCTCCTCAGCTTTTTTCCAGTTTATGATGTGGAGATAGTCCATATCTCTTTCTGACGCCCCGACTTCAAGAGGGGGCTTGCCATCCTGCATGCCTCCCGTTGCCATCTCGGTGTTAAACGAGTTACAAAATGCCCAACCGTGGCTCTCTTTCTTTCCGGCATCACAGAGATCTTGCCCATAAGGTGGAAGCACTATTTGGAATGAACTGGATTCATCTATTCTTCCCTTCCCTCTATCGAATTTATGAAAAGTAACTGCTCCTCTATACTTTTCCTTAAATTGTTCAATAGGGGCATAGCTATAAAAGGGAAAAGGTACCCCATACTGTGAACCCTCGATGATGTATTCGGTGTTTGGTGTAACAAATGTGCCTCCATGGTCTGAAATCATATTAGGAGTTTTTACAATTTGTTTTGTACTAAAGTCACGAAGGTCAATAACCGCCATCCTTGCATCGGCTTTGTCGTTTATGAAAAGAAATTGGCCGTCGTATTCCCCGTTTGTCTCGCTGAGTGCGGGATGATGTGTATCCCCCCAACTCAGGGTCCTGTCTTTTCCAATCGGCATATAACCACCTTTTAAAATGTCGGCTGATTCCTTAGATCCATATCCATATCCCTGCCAGGGTTCCGGGGTATAAACAGCTATCGCCTTTAGAAGCCGCATTGAAGGAACCCCAATAACAAAAACCTGACCTGAATGACCTCCTGAGGCAAACATCAGGTACTCATCATATTTCCCTGGAGGAACATATGTCTTAAGAGCGGCTTCCACGTCCTTTGGACTAAGCCCACGAGCCTTCGCAATCTCTTCTACCCCTTGGGCTGAAGCCTCCTTTTTCCCCCTGCCGGTTTCCATAGTGCTAAAATAGTAGAGCAGGACACTCACCGCTAGAACAATCACCAATCCACCCATTCCTATTCTCAACCATCTTTTCATACCTAATACCTCCTTTTTGTTTATTTTTCTCCCTTCTCATCTTTGTGAGAATCTTCATGCCTTAAATAGCTTATAAGGGCATTCACCTCATCATCGGTAAGACCCAAATTGGGCATGGGTGTTAAATACTGCTTAAGAAGTTCCTTAGCTGTCGGGTCTGTAAAAACCATCGTATCAGGGCTCTTAATCCACTTTTTGAGCCACTCTTCGCTCCTTCTCTGAGTTACCCCCTTTAAATCCGGCCCGGTGAGCTTCCCCTTACCGATTGTGTGACAACCCGCGCACCCTTTTGACTGAAACAGCCCTTTCCCTTTTTCATAAAGCTCTTCACTATGGTTGGATTTGTCTTCATCGCTCCAGATATGCCTTGGAAAGGCTAGGGTAAAAACAATTAAAATCACCAGAGCCATCATGCCGAGTTTCGGTCCTGTTTTCACTATTGTCCTCCTTAATTTGAAATATTCTCTCAAGATCGATTCCATTTCTGAACCGTTATAATGTGCAACCCCTATGCCAGCTAGAAGCCACTGTAATTATTGGGTTGTGCAAAATTTGAGTGTGTAAGATGTAAGATAATCTGACATATCTATATAGTGAGTGTCCACTCATTTATCATTTCGCTAAAACTCTAATTGCGGAATTTGTGACTTCGGCAACTACTCTGTCATAGTTCCACCCAATAATACCATTATTGAAGAAAAGAATTGTTCTTGTTATCATCCCTATTACCAATGCTGCTCCCAAACTCTCATCTATTTCCCTAAAATCTCCCTCCTCTATACCCATGCGTATTGCCTTTATAAAAGTATCTTTAGGTTTAGGTTTTTCTTTTGAAATCTTCCGAAGTTCTGTGGAATGTGCTTCCATTATATATGAGTAAGAATTTGGCTGGTTTTTTGCAAAATCGAAGAAGTTTTGAATTAACGCCCTTAGTATCTCCTTAGGATTGGTGTAATTGCTCGTATTTTCTAAGAGCTTCTCTCTAAACATATCCATGTTAGTTGTAAGAAGCTCAAGGGCAAGGTCGTTTTTACTTTTGAAGTGTTTGTATATTGTTCCTTCTGCTATACCGGCTTTTTTAGCTATTTCTTTTGTGGTGGTGCTTTTTATTCCCCTTTTTATAAATAGGCCAAGAGCCACATTACTTATCTTATTCCTTGAATCCGTTGCCCTTCTTTTCCTCATGGTTTGTCTGGTAAGTGAGTGACTGCTCATCTTATTGATAAGCTAAAGAGCAACTGTTGTGCCAACGGGAAGGTTCGGTAGCTATTAAATTTCGATATTCAGGATTGTGTAAGATGTCGGAGAATAAGACAATAAATGGGTTGTGATTGACAACTAAAATATCAAAAAAGAACCCTTTGGAAAGAATTAGTGACGCGAACTTCTTCTATGTACCCAATTTTAGCTCAGCGTAAAGTGAGCCGTCCCTCTTCTCAATATTAAATCCCATCTTCTTAAAGAGATTGATCATAGGCCTATTTTCAAAAATAACTTCTCCCCAGAGAAGTTTAACCCCTCTTTCTTTTGCAATAGATATGCACGCCTCTATTAATTTTCCTCCCAGTCCTTTTCCTTGCCATGGATCGCCTACCATTGCTGCAAATTCGGCTTTCTCCTCTCTAGGCTCAAATATTACCTGTCCGACCCCCAAAACTCTCTCGCGTCCAGGAGGTTGACACACAGCTATAATTGCAATCTCACGGTCATAGTCAATCTGAGTAAAGCGTATAAGTTGTTCATGTGTTGTAACTTTTATAAAGTGAAAGAACCTGTAAGCTATGGTCTTCTTTGAAAACGTATTAAAGAGTTCGAACATAAGTGGTTCGTCTTCTGGTCTTATAGGTCTAAGAAGCACAACGGTACCGTCTTTTAGTGTATGGTAGCTTTCATACTGACTAGGATAAGGGGCAATTATGAGGTGGTGCGGGGGTTTTTCCTCTGTTCTTTCGATTTTTATGCGGGCATCAAGAGCGAGTATACGTTCTCTCTCCCCTTTCCTCCTTTTCCCTGGTTTTTCTAAACCTGCATCAAGAGCAAGTATGTGCTCTCCTGTTACATAGAGTGGGTTTATGTCAGCCTCTGTAATTTCGGGGAAATCCGCGATAAGCTCTGAAAAGTTCACAATCACATTTACCAGAGCATCCATGTTTGCAGGTGGAATATCACGGAATCCATTTGAAAGGAGACTAAAAATGCGTGTTCTCTCTATAAGCCTCAGAGCCAAGGTGGAGTTAAGTGGAGGGATTGCCATTTCCACGTCTTTTATAAACTCGGTCATTACTCCTCCGGCTCCAAAAGCTATTACAGGTCCAAAAATCGGGTCTTTCTTGGCACCAAGTATGAGTTCGAATCCCCTTTCCGTAACCATGGGTTGGACTGTAACACCGAGAATATTTGCATCAGGCTTTAATCGCTTTACATTAGAGACGATTCTATCAAAGGCATTGGAGACCTCCGCCTCTGAGTTTAAATCGAGAGCCACTCCACCTACATTCGACTTATGTGTTATGTCGGGAGAGTGAATTTTCAACACAACAGGAAAGCCCAGTTCTTTTGCTATTTGGGAGGCTTCTATAGATGCGGTAGCAACCTCTGTAGGGTTTACAGGAATATCATAACTCGCAATTACAGCTTTTGAGTCGAGTTCTGAGAGGATTTCACTCTCTTTCTCCTTGAGAAAACTGTTTATGATGGATTCTGCTCGCTTTTTTTCGAACCTTCCCTTAATAGGTCTTGGAGTCTCTTGGAGAAGCTTGAGATTATATGTGTAGGAGTACATATGCATGAGAGCATGTACTGCCTCCTCAGGGGTTCCAAAGGTAGGAATACCCGTATCATTTAAAATACCTATGGCCTCTTCAACAAATTTTCCACCCATCCATACAGCAAAAATTGATTTTGTGCTGTGCTTCTTTGCAACCTCTGAGATCGTCCTTGCCACATCAGAGGGGTGTGTCACTATCTGAGGGGTAAAAATTATAATTACACCCCCTACTTCTTCAGCCGCAAGACAGACCTCAAGGGTCTTTGCATATCTCTCAGGAGTTGCATCGCCCAGTATATCAATCGGATTTAACTTACTTGCATATGGAGGAAGGATTGAATCCAACTCTTTTATTGTTTTTTCATTTAATTGTACGGGATTGATTCTCCACTTCGTTCCAAGGGCATCTGTTGCCATAACGCCTGGACCGCCTGCGTTTGTTATAATTGCGAAGTTTGGTTTTATAGGACGTGGTTGCTTGGCGAATGCTTCAGCGGCATTAAAGAGTTCGCGTATAGTGTTGACTTTGATTATCCCAGCGCGCTTGAAGACGGTGTTATATATAGCATCTTCCGTTGTTAAAGCGCCGGTGTGAGAGGCGGCGGCTTTCATTCCTGCCTGGGTTTGTCCGGATTTCAACGCGATAATGGGTTTTATGCGTGAAACGCTCCGCGAAGCTCCTATAAATTTTTTGACATTTGTGAGCGATTCTATGTAGAGAAGAATACTTCTTACGCTTATATCGTCGCCTAAGTAATTAATTACATCTCCGAAATCCACATCTGCCATATCTCCTATTGAAACTACATGACTGAACCCAACCTTTTCTCTGCATGCCCAATCCATAATGGCGGTGCAAAGCGCCCCGCTCTGTGAGATAAAAGCCATATTTCCTTGAGGCGGTACCGAAGCGGTGAAACTTGCATTCATTCCAAGGTGTGGAACCACAATCCCCAGACAATTGGGGCCGATTATTCTCATTCCAATACGTCCTGCTTCGCGAACTATCTCCTTTTCTTTTTCACTGCCTGCTTCTCCCGCCTCCTTTCCACCGGCGGAAATCACAATAGCTCCCATTATCCCTCTTTCGGCGCACTCTCTTACAACAGAGGGAACTATTCCTATTGATACGGAGATCACGGCAAGGTCAATTGCCCCTTTTATTTCCTTTACAGACTTATATATTTTTTGTCCAAGGAGTTCATTAATCTTTGGATTTACACCGTAGATTTTTCCTCGAAACCCTCCGCTTATAAGATTTTTAAAAAGCCCGAAGCCAACACTTCCTTCCCTTTCACTTACACCAATCAGGGCAATAGATTCTGGATTAAAGATCCTTTCAAGGTTTTTAGTGCTCAT
>JBLNAE010000001.1:0-24480 GCA_050259195.1 Ignavibacteriales bacterium | reverse complement strand
TTAAAGGGAACAGTGGCTGAAATATTGAAACAATATACTTGTTCAGCCATAGCTTCATTAACTGGATATTCGTATTTCATGGAAGCAGTCAATGCTCTATCAACCTAGAGAATTGGTATTATTTATTCAGAAAGGTGCGCACATTTCCAGCGATTAGAGAAAATGTACTTGTTATAAAGTGGAAAAGTATCTTACCCTGTTCTGGCAAAGGTGAAAGAGTAACAAGTTTGATTATATAAAACTAGCCCTTTGAAGACCTCTAAGAATCCCTTTTGGCTTTAGTTTCGGGAAGGAAAACTTGCACTCCAATGTGTTCGCTGAAGAAGCCTTGATTTTCTTTTGGAGTGCCCTTTTCATCATAGGAATCAATTCCTTTCACGCGGTCGGCAAACGCCCGTTCTTTTCCCATACGGGAGATGCATCTCTGCGATTTCTGTCTTTTATATGAAAAAACCTTACCGACGCCTTCCTTTCGATGACAAAAGAAAGGGAGAATCACATCTGAGTTGCTTGTTTAAGGTATAATAAATACGATCATGCGCAAGCATATAATTAATCAGCACTCTCAAGATATCTCACCCGCTAGTCAAGGCTGGTTAGACCTGGAGCATCTGGCACAGGTCGAATTCACGTCTGAGGATGGAACACATCCCGTAGAGTCGGCGTTGACACCCGACGCCGGATCGGGCTGGCGGGCTGCACAACCTGGGAACCAGACGATCCGTCTCCTCTTTGACGAACCGCAGAGGATCAGGCGTATTCATATACGGTTTCATGAAGACCGACAGGAGCGCACACAGGAGTTCGTGCTGCGGTGGTCGCCAGATAGAGGTCAATCTTACAGAGAAGTTGTGCGTCAGCAGTATACATTCAGCCCGCCAGGCACGACCCGCGAATACGAAGATTATACTGTCGATCTTGAAGGGGTGACGGTACTCGAATTAAGAATTACTCCGGATATAAGAGGGGTAGGTGCGCTTGCATCGCTCGCTCAGTTACGTCTTGCGTAATCTCTAGAGCAGCAACCGGAACCGCTTGCATGAAGTGCAGCGTAAAAAGTCACCGGACCGGAGCGTAGAGATCAGATTTTTATCATTTTATCTCGAAAGGTACGCTTGTGGGCCAAAAGAAAATCTTTATTGCAGGCGCAACCGGCACACTTGGAATGCCTTTGGTGCGTGCGCTGGTTGCTAATGGTTATGAAGTTGTTGGACTCACCCGTTCTTCCGAAAAGCGGAGGACGTTGGAGCAAGCAGGGGCAACAGTCGCCGTCGCCGATGCCCTAAATGCACAGACTCTCGAACAAGCTCTTCAATCAGCCGCACCAGACCGTGTAATAGATTTGCTTACAGCAATTCCCAAGAACGGTCCGACACGTGCCTCACACATGACGGCGACGAACAAACTCCGCGTTAAGGGGACGGCGAATCTATTGAGAGCCGCCATCGCAGCCGGAGCCAAACGAATTGTGGGTGAGTCTATGATCTTCGCATACGGATTTGGAGATCACGGTGAACCCGCCAAAACAGAAAATGACGCCCTGCAAACACGGGAGTCGAATGCTTGGCTACAGGAGATTGTTAATAGCATTCGCTCACTCGAAGACCAATTTCTTACAGCCAATAAGCAGGGCCTGATTGAAGCTATTCTCTTGCGTTACGGAATGTTCTACGGCTCGGAGAGCGCATCCACGAAGTACATGATTCAAATGCTCAAAAAGCGGCTTTTACCAACTATCTTCGGTGCTAATGGAATCGGTTCATGGATTCATACTAGCGATGCTGTGAGCGCAACGATTGCAGCAATGGAGCGTGGTCTGCCGGGGGAAATTTACAACATTGTGGACGACAATCCTATTGGTATGAACGACTTTTTTATCCATGCGGCGGGTGTGATGGGGATGAAGCGTCCTTTCTCTATTCCGCTTTGGCTGTTCCGTTGGGTGATGCCCTATCTTGCCATAATATTTTCCACCCGTCTGCGAGTAAGTAACCGCAAAGCAAAACGCGACCTTCAATGGCAACCACAATTCCCGAGCTACCGAGAAGGATTACAACAGGTGATAGCCGAATATAAAAAGAAGTAACTTGGCTACTGCGTCGGTCTTTAAGTCTTTCAATGTACTAACAAATCGAATTGGTATTATATGTCTCCAACATTTTATACTTACAAGAAGATTTGCTTTATAGCTTACTCAACCTCAATCAAGCTAGGTTCAATGGATTCCAATACTTCACTCAGATACCTTTCGATTTCCCTTTCTTTTCTCTCGTTCAAAATTTTGGATTGAACGGTACGGCAAAAGTCCTCGTTAATTCGTTTGCATAGGTATCGAATAACGGGGGCACGAGAAGGCAAAACACTTAGCTGACGGTATCCTATGGAGATTAACGCTAGAGCTCCTGGTGCCGTTCCAGCCAATTCACCGCAGATTGTAACTTCCTTTCCAAGGGATTTTGTTTTCAGAAAAATATCATTAAGTGTCCGTAACACGGCAGGATGAAAACCAGAGTATAGGTGTCCTACAATATTAGAATTTCTATCAACAGCCAAGAGGTACTGGGTTAAATCGTTTGTTCCCACCGAAACGAAATCGATTATATCTCTGTAATCATCCAATTGATGGAGAACAGCAGGTACTTCCATCATAATTCCAAGGGGTGGCAATTCCGTGTGTGGTATTCCTATTTCGGTTCCTAACTGTTCTACTATTTCCCGTGTCGTTTCTACTTCCCATACGCTAGATACCATAGGAAGGAGAATTCGACAACGATACCCTTTCTTCATTGTCAACAAAATTGCCCTTATCTGATCCTGAAACAAATCGAGATATTCCATAGAAAAGCGAATTGCTCGAAGCCCAAGGAGAGGGTTTGCCTCATTGGGAAAAGTAAAATAAGGGAGTAATTTATCAGCACCTATATCCAGGGTCCGTATTGTGATGTACCCTTGAAAATGCCTCGCTAAATCTTCATAAATTTTTACCTGTTCTTGGATTCCCGGCCATTTGTTATACTGTGCAAAAGCAAATTCTGTTCGAAAGAGACCCACGTCTTTCAGGCGATACTGTTTTGCCATTTCTACATCAACCGGAAACCCAATATTGGCTGTCAATATAATCGAAGTAGTAGTATCCTGAACATCCGCTTCTTCTCTTTCAATAATCCCTTTTAGTCTAGCCAGCTTAAGATAGTTATTTTCGTATTCGAGAACGAGGTCTTTATCAGGATTTGAAAAAATGAATCCAGTTTTTCCATCAACCAGAAGCGTTTCACCCGATTTCACAAGATTGCAAATATTCTCTATCCCTACGACAGCAGGAATCCCCAAAGATCTTGCAAGAATAGCGGTATGAGATGTTTCTCCGCCTTTCTCGGTTACTATTGCCGCAACTTTATTTTGGTGAAGCATTGCCAAAAAGGAAGGGCCCAGATCATAGGCAACCACAACTGAACCTTCCCGAGGTCTTGTAAAGGCTTTTTCCCTTCCCCTAGACCGGAGAAGATAATAAAGAATCTTTTCCCCCAGGTCACGAAAATCCTGTGCTCTTTCTCTAAAATAACGATCATCCAGATTTTCAAACTGTCCTGCTATGGATTCAATTCCATCTATAACGGCAAGTTCCGCAGCTATACTTTTCGCTCTGATCTTTTCTACGATTGTGTTTCGAAAAGTAGAACCTTTCAAAATCAAGAGATGGGTTTGGAATATATTTATCTCATCCTCCGACAATATCCCTTCTTTCTCAAGAGTTTGAATGAGATTACGGAGATCTTTATCCACGCTTGTTAAGGCATCCAACAGCCTTGAGATTTCTTCCTCCGCACTATACGACTCAAGTCCCTCTACTGAGACCTCTTGAAACAGACCGCGGGAAAAGTAAACCGTTCCTACAGCAAACCCACCTGAAACACCCTTCCCCTGATAGGTTCGTGTTTCGTGTTTAATGAGAGAAGAGGGTTGTAATCGCTCCAATCTATCCGCTACTTCGAGAAGTCCCGCCAGGCGAGAGGCAATAATCTGGAACAAGGTCTCTTCTGCGGGATTGATTAATCGCCTCTCTTTTGTCTGCCCGACAAGAACACCGAGACACCTGTTCTGAAGTAGAATAGGCACACCGATATAGCTTTCATATTCCTCCTCGCCAATATCAGGAAAATACTTATAACGAGGATGGTGAGATGCCGGCATAACAATAAGGGATCGCCGGGTTTCATATACAAGGCCGGTTAGCCCCTCATCCGGTTTAAGATGGATAGAATGGTCTGGGGCAATGCTCAAACCCCGTGTTGCCCTTAGAATCAACTCGTTATTCTGTTTGTCCCAAAGATAAATGGATACCACATCAAAGTGAAGAGAGTCACCTATTTTATTGACTATCTTCTTTAAGATAGTATCTAAGCCTGTAGATTGGTTAACAAGGTCGCTAATCTCCTGGACAATCTTAAGGTGGAAATCAGCTCTCTCAATTGACGTTGTTTCACTCATAAAGAAGCTTCAAACTAGCCCGATCTTTCAAACACTTTTTGAAGTAATGGTAAATATTATACCAAAATTGATCTATAAAATAACCCAGGCGGAAATTATAATTCCAGCTAACTCTATTTAGTATTTGCCGGTAATCCAGGTAATCCAGGAAATTGAGAAACACAAGTAGATAAGTTAATAATGACAGATACGAATGTTCTCAGAATAAGTCTAGGCAGCTTTTATCACAAGAATAAGCTACATCATCTAAGAGGGTGTCCAATAAAGAGCTCTATCATTCAAAGTTCTTGGGTATTAACCACCGATCAATTCACATTTTGAAGATAATTAATTGCCGCATCTAATTGGGCATCCCGAACTAAATTCATTGAAACCGATTGATTACTAATCTCCATATCAGGCCTCAAACCGACTCCTTCAGGAGTTTTTCCATCCGCGAAATTATAAAGAGCTATAGTTAATTTAAATCCTCCCTCGTTGCTCAGTCGAGTTATACTCTGTGCGCTACCCTTTCCGTAAGTCCTCTCGCCAAAAAGCTTAAAACCTTCAATCTGCAAGGCGCCCGCCACAATCTCACTTGCTGATGCTGAGTTCTTATTTACAAGAATAATACCCTTCCAATCTGCATATTCACCGCGATCGGCTGAAATAAACTCCTTCTTCGGCATATCATTTCCCTCTTTAAGATGCAGAGTGAGAAAGGACTTATCTTTTTCTTTGATGAAAAGCTCTATCAACTTGACAGCCTCCTTGACACTTCCACCAAGGTTATTGCGTAGATCAATAATAATCCTGTCCACTCCTTTTGCTCTAAGTTCTGTTAGGATAGGGGAAACTCTGTTGTCCACTAGATCACCCTCAAAAGAGTAGATTCGGAGATAACCGATGTCATTGTTGTAGATTTTGTAATCAACAAGCCTTGTATCAATCCTCGAACGGGTAAGCGTGACATTTCCAAATTCTCGACCGCTACGCCATATGTTAAGTGTTACCTTTGTTCTAATTGAACCACGAATACGGAGTGCAATTTGATCGTTTGACTCTCCCGCCATTGATCGGAGCGGCTTTCCGTATTCTCCAACCGCCCTGATTTCATCATCAATCTGTAGCGTACCGTCTTTTTCTGCGAGAGAGCCAGGGATGAACGCCTTAATAATTGCCCCTTTCGGACTGGCAACGGTACGAATTCCAATGCCTCCATACGTCCCACCCATATCAATGAGAAAGAGTCTGTATCCCTCTGGGGAATAGTATTCGGCTGCTTTGTCCTGTGGAAAACAACGGGCAAGAATAAAATTTTCTTTCAACTTCCCCTGAAGCTCTCTTATGGGAATATCCTTTTTAGCACAACCGCCAAAGCACTTTTCTAATTTTTCTTTGCTTTCGTCACTTAAACTATAGTATGATTCCCCTTCTATGATCTTAGCTATCTCATCATAGGGCTTTCGTATAAAAGCTCCAGATACAGAGACACCGGGGAATGAATCACTAACCCTTCCTTCTTTTTGCAGCGCAGCACAACAATGCAGTAGAAACGTAACTATAATGACCCATATCACTGTTATCTGTTTTGTTCTTTTCATTTTCTAAGACCTCTTTTTGTAATGAAAGAATATTAATTCTATTTTATATATGGACGCCACATTATGAAACTGGACACTCTACACTACGATGAAAGTATAGATGCGATATTCTCTACCAACCACAAACCAAACAGGAATTGCAGGCGGTTATCACTACTAAGAAAATAGAAATGTTTACAACAGAGTATTTTCAATTAATACCCAGTCTAAGGTATTGCGTATTCTCCTGAATTAATTCTTCTCATCAATTAAAAATATAACGAAAGTCTGATTGATTCTCTTCTATCTTGCAGAGTAAAATCAGGTTGAAAAGTTACTTTTCAACCTGCTGTAAATGAGACAGCGGAGCTGTATTGTAGAGGTATTGAATATCCTTCTGGGACAAAATCTACGAATATTTTACGAATATTTATTGATTTGCACGAAAGTATTTGAATCATTTTCCGTACAGAGATTATGCCGCTCATTGTAGCGAAACTCACATTCTTTAAGGTGCAGATAAAAGTCTTTAGCCCTCATGCCATTATAAAAGTCCTTTGGAGGATAGTCGCTTAATTTGCTATATCTTACAGACATATTAAACTGGTTTATCTAAAATTTTCTAGTCTAGAGCCTTTACTTATGCAAACCTCAATAATGCAAGGGTTCGTTGAAACACTTAATGATAAAAAGGTAGTAATAATAGGCGCAGGTCCTGCTGGTCTTACTGCCGCTTATGAGCTTTGCAAGTCCGGAGTTAAGTCCCTTATCCTTGAAAAGGACAGTACAGTCGGCGGACTCGCAAAGACGGTCAACTATAAAGGTTATCATTTTGATATAGGGGGACATCGCTTTTTTACGAAAGTTAAGGCTGTAGAAAATACGTGGTATGAGGTACTGGGCGAAGACTTTCTTAAGCGTGATCGCCTCTCACGCATCTACTATAACAAAAGGTTCTTTTATTATCCACTCCGTGCATCTAATGCCTTATCGGAACTGGGAATTTGGAATAGTTTTCTCATCCTCCTGGGTTACTTTAAAGCTCAATTGTTTCCAGAAAAACCGGAAGAGACCCTGGAACAGTGGATATCCAATCGCTTCGGGAAACAGCTTTATAAAACCTTTTTTAAGACCTATACAGAAAAGGTTTGGGGAATACCATGTAGTGAAATCAGAGCCGAATGGGCGGCACAAAGAATTAAAGGACTTTCCCTTTTAACCGCTCTTAGGAATGCCTTCCTAAAACAGAAAAATTCCCATGACGGAGATATTATTAAAACACTGGTTGATGCTTTTAACTATCCCAAATTAGGACCAGGTATGATGTGGCAGAAGGTAACCGATATTGTCCAACAGAAAGGGAACGAAGTACAATTAGGAGCAGAGGTTGAAAGGATTCTTTGGACTAAAAATAAAGTGGATGCAGTGGAAATAAAGATCAATGGACAAAGAGAATTGGTCGAAGGAACTCACTTTATTAGCACTATGCCAATTAGAGAATTGGTTCAAAAATTTGAACCAGTTGTTCCTGAAGAAGTAGTTAAGGCGGCAATGAGTCTCAATTATAGAGACTTTCTTACAGTGGTTCTTATCATAAATAAACCTGACGTATTTCCGGATAATTGGATCTACATACATGATCCCGATGTGAAGGTCGGCAGGATTCAGAATTTCAAGAACTGGAGTCCCTACATGGTTCCAGACCGAAACAAGACCTGCCTGGGGCTTGAGTATTTCTGCTTTGAAGGAGACGGACTGTGGACAATGTCTGATGAGAAACTGATTGAGCTTGGAAAGAAAGAATTAGAGATACTGGGATTGGTTCGTGAGCCTCTTGTTGAAGATGGAACTGTTGCGAGAATGTCAAAGGCTTATCCGGTTTATGATTCCGTATATCGCGAATCACTCCAAATTATAAGTCAATTCCTTGGTCAAATTGATAACCTACAGCTTATAGGACGCAATGGTATGCATAAATATAATAATCAGGATCATTCAATGCTGACGGCAATGTTGGCAGTTAAAAACATCTTAGGCGCGAATTATAACCTCTGGCAAGTGAATGCTGATCAAGAATATCATGAAGAGATAAGAGATAATGAAGAAAAAGAGCGTAATGAATTTGCGCTTCTTGCATCTACACAACCCCCGGTTCCTGTACAAGCCGCAACCCAGCCTAGACATTCTATCTCCGATGAAGCTCTCATACAAATGTTTGCAAAGATGGATAAGCTTGCCTTTGCTACTGCTGTGGGATCGGTTTGCGGTCTAGTTATTTTTATAGCAACCCTTTGGCTGATTACGAAGGGAGATGAAGTAGTAGGCCCTAATCTCCGACTCCTCGGGGAGTATTTTATAGGGTACACGGTGACTGTGAAGGGAGCCTTCATCGGAATGGGTTATAGTTTCCTCTGGGGATTTATTTTTGGATGGCTATTTGCATATTTCAGAAATCTTTCTCTTGGCCTCTTTGTATACATGGCCAGAAAGAAAACAGAGTCTTTCTCTATTAGAGACTTCTTGGAGTATATCTGATTCGGTTTTATAGTTATCCACAAAGCTTTCTACAATTATTATTACAAATGCAGAGATTGGTGGATAATGATTTGATCTAAGGTTCACGAAAGGGATTAATTTCCTACCCACTAAAGTTACTGAGGAGAGTGGAAAAATGGCGCATACAGATCGGCCGGACGAAGAGAGGCTCCTGAGTGCCGTCGTGCGATTAAATGCAAAGATGCTAGGGTTAGTTCTTGGCATACTGTTCGGTCTTGCTATCTTTATTGCAACCAACTGGCTTATAATCAAGGGGCACATATCTCCCAATGGCAAGTATGCAGTAGGCCAACATCTACAGCTTTTAAGTCAGTTCTTTATTGGATACAGGGTTTCGTTTCTGGGAAGCATTATTGGATTTCTCTATGGTTTTGCTGTGGGTACCATCAGTGGGGCATTGATCGGCTGGATCTACAATAAGATCGTAGACTTTAGGAACTGAGAACTTTTGCTAAACTAAAATCGGTGCCTTATTTCGATAATCAATCAAATTCGAGTAACTTATCTAAGACCTTCAATATTTAATACCAACCGGATTCTCAGGACTTCGGATAAAAGTGATCTTCCCTTAGTAGAAAAGATAAACAAACCATTATGAATCAAGAAAACAAATCAAAATTGAAACAGATAATGGACGGACAACCCTTTATATCAGTTATAGTTCCAGTATATAATGGAAGTAAATATCTCAATCGGTGCTTGGATGCTTTAACCGCATCTTCTTATAAATCTTTCGAGATAGTTGTCGTTGACGATGCTTCTACAGACGATAGTGCTGAAATCGGCAGTAAAAGTGGAGTAACCGTTCTTCAGCTTTCGCATCAATCCGGTCCGGCTGCTGCACGTAATCATGGTGCTCAAAAGGCACGAGGAGATATCCTATTCTTTGTTGACTCCGACATCATGGTTCAGCGAGATACGATTGCTCAAGCAGTGGCCGATTTTATGGAGAATCCCCACATTTCTGCAGTATTTGGTTCTTATGATGACAGTCCCGATGCTACCGACTTTCTATCTCAGTTTCGCAATCTATTTCATCACTTTATTCACCAGCATTCTCATGAAGAGGCAAAAACATTCTGGGCGGGATGTGGTGCTATCTATCGGGAAGTTTTCTATCAATTTGGAGGGTTCGATGAACATCGGTTTCCTAAACCGTCTATTGAGGATATAGAACTAGGACTTCGAATGTGGAAGAGCGGATACCGTATCTTGCTTGACAAGGAACTGAAGGTTAAACATCTCAAGCACTGGGAATGGCGCTCGTGGTTGAAAACCGATATCTTTTGGCGTGCTGTTCCATGGTCTCAGCTAATTCTTGAGAGCGGATTTCTACCACGGGACCTAAACCTACAAATCTCTCATAGGATAAGCGCTATATTAGTTAGCTTGCTGATCCCTATGGTCCTCTTAGCATTTTCGGATGTCTTTTTCTTCGGCATTACTACAGGCGGCTTTTTTTTTATGGTTTCTGTGCTGTTGATTGCTACCCTTCTCCTTCTCAATCGAGAATTATATACATTTTTTCTAGAGAAAAGGGGAATAAAATTTATGACCTACACCATTCCCGTGCATTTCTTATATTACTTTTACAGTGGTTCCTCTTTCGTCATATGCTGGATTCTTCATAAACTCAATCGGTTACGCTGGGGTTTAAGAAAAATCTTGGTATAACTGTGAGGAAGAAGAGTGTATTTGAGAAACTAAGCAACTTCTTATGAAGTACATTTATGTCATACAAAACTGCATCACACTAAATGTGCCTCTTACTCCCTCCTACTGGCGGGGCTTTCAGGCATTCTTTAGTAAGAAACCCAAGCCTTGACCGAAGAAAAAGCGCATTACTGGAATAGGGTCGCTAAGGCGTGGCAAGAGGCACCTCCAAAAACGCTGTGGCGAGCATATAACGATGCAGTTAACGCCTCACTGTTCGCGTGCTGGCTACCACCGGGTGGGATAGAGACTCTTCTCAAAACCGATCTATTCGACGAGTCATTAGGTGATGGCTTGTATCCGTTGCTCGCGTCGCGAGCGAAAAATGTCGTCGGCATGGACATATCTATTTTGACATCTCACAGTGCCAGATCGCGCCGAGGCGGTTTACAAGCGGTAAATGCAGATGTACGTCATCTCCCCTTTGTCAATGGCGCGTTTGACGTAATAGTCTCCAATTCGACACTTGATCACTTTGAATCGTCGGATGATATCGTTGCCAGCCTGCGTGAACTTAATCGAGTCCTCCGAGCAGGTGGACAACTCTTTCTCACTCTCGATAACCTGGCCAACCCAATTATAGCATTACGCAACACCTTGCCTTTTCGTTTGCTAAACCATCTAAATATCGTGCCATATTACGTTGGTACAACCTTCGGGCCGAGCTGTTTGTGCCGCCATCTCAACCAGGTGGGGTTAGAAGTGCTTGAGGTCAGTGCAGTGATGCATTTCCCCCGGATGTTCACTATGGCCATTGCACACATCCTGGAAAGGCACACCAGACCAAAAATACAGAGACATTTTTTGCATTTTCTAATGAGTTTTGAACATCTGTCGTGCTGGCCGACACGATTTTTGACTGGCTATTTTGTGGCTGTCAGAGCAATTAAGCGTTAATAAATACCCTTTTAGCTAAACGGTGATGAGATGCGTTACAGTTGGAAAGATATTCCAGCACTTCTAAGAACCCCTATTGGGCGATCGCAATTAAGATTTGGCCTCTGGTATCAATCATTGCCCATTCTCTCGGGTCTGGCAAAGCTGTATAGGTGTACGGTAGTCCGAAACACTCGCGTTGTTGCCGTTGTGGGTTCGTTCGGAAAGTCCACTACAACACGTGCCTTGCTCACCGCGCTTGGCCTGTATATTTCTCCGCAACTCGGTTTGTCGAATGCATGGAATTTTAAGGTGCGAGCGGTTCTCCGTATCCGGCATGATGACCGCCATGCCGTAATTGAAGCGGGTATAGATGGTCCCGGCCAGATGGTAAACTGGGCAACCATTATTCGACCCGATGTCACGGTTGTCACGTCAATAGGGAGTGAACACAATCGTTCATTTGGTACTCTTGAGGCGACACGTGCAGAAAAATCTGAGATGGTACGCATACTCCCTGCATTGGGTATAGCAGTACTAAATGGTGATGACCCCAATGTCCTCTGGATGAAGGGTCAGACACATGCGCGGGTTATAACCTTCGGTGTTAATAAAACTAATGATGTGTATGCGAGTGATATAACCCTCGACTGGCCTAACGGCACCAGGTTCAAACTGCACACAGACGGCGAGACGTGCAACTTACACATACGGCTTATTGGTAAGCACATGGTTTATCCAATTCTTGCAGCAGTGGCTGTTTCGCTTGCCGAGGGATTTACTCTTGACCAAGTCATCCCAGCGCTAGAAGCACTGCCTCCGACGCCAGGCAGAATGGAGCCAATCCACCTCGCAAATAGCGCGATCATACTGCGTGATGATTTCAAGGCAGGGTTAGAAACAATCGAAGCCGCACTTGATGTACTATCGGAAATACCTGCACAGAGACGGATTGCAGTTCTTGGCGAGATAGATGAGCCACCTGGAAGTCAAGGTCCGATCTACCGGAAAACCGGGGAGCGCATAGCAAAGATCGCCTCGCGCTTCATTTTTGTTGGCTCAAAAAGAACCTTCAGGAGTTATGCAACGGGAGCAAAGCAGGGAGGGCTTCCTCGTGAAAAAATCGTCAATATCGGGAGAGACGTACTAAAAGCGGTTGAGGCGGTTCGTGAGGAGCTTGGTCCGGGAGATGTTGTGCTAATCAAGGGACGTGGTGACCAGCGATTTGATCGTGTGATCCTCTCACTCATGGGGCGAACGGTACTATGCAAAATTAACTTCTGCGATGCAAAGATACGCTGTGAGTCCTGTCCAATGCTGGAACGAGGATGGAAGAGTTCTAAAGTTGTAATATAGCTATCATGAGTGTCACCTCCCAACTTTCTCCTAATATGTTCGGATTATCCTTCTGTATGGGAATTAAATGTTAAGACTCTCGACAGACAATGTGGCTAAGCAAGCCATCAGGGTGCTTCGAGAAGATAGCATTAAGAGCTTCTGGTTTAAGCTACTAAGTGAAATGAATTGTTACCACAGGACTATTTTTCTTGAACGATCGCTAGAGTTGCCAATTTCAGAGGTAAAGGCCCGTTTGCCGGTGGCTATCGACCTGCTCAAAAAGAATGAGGTGTATGAGTATGTCAAATTCCGCGCCGCAGCCAGCTCGCCTCGCACCGCAGACCGGCTTGGCGCTGGCCGCCTGTGTTTCGTGGCGCGCCATGAGGGACAAATAATTTCCGCTCGGAAAGTCGGTTTTCGCCACTTTGGGACGATGTGTTACATCAAGATAGGGCCGTGGCGATGAGCATTTCATGATAAACAAACGTTATGACTCAATTATGGTGGACTGAGTTTGAGGACTGTTTGGGGCATGCCGTGGCCAACTATGGTACATCTTTCACAAAGCAGATAATTTTGAACAACAAGTGGGCACAACAACATGAACTTGCTCCATCACTAAAAACAGCTTAAAATATGACCACCTTTTAGGCCAATGCGGTTTATGAACAAAGTGGAGTGATAAAAATGTGCGGAATTTGCGGTGTAACTTATCCACATCTTGAGAGGCCAGTTGATGGGGAAATGCTGCGCCACATGACAGATATTATGGGTCATCGCGGACCCGATAGCCCCGGTTTTTACGTCGCGCCGGGAGTTGGACTCGGCATCCGACGTCTTAGTATCATTGACCTTCAGACGGGAGACCAGCCGATTTCGAATGAAGATGGAACAATTACTGTCATTTGCAATGGAGAGATCTATAATTTTGAGGAACTGCGACAGGAACTACTGACCGCCGGCCACCGCTTTCGAACCCGATCTGATATCGAGGTCATCGTTCACCTCTATGAAGACCATGGCGTCGAATGCGTGAATTACCTGCGAGGTATGTTCGGCTTCGCTTTGTGGGATGCACGCTGTCGCCGCCTCATGCTTGCCCGTGATCGTATTGGGATTAAGCCTTTGTTTTACGCTTCAGAAACCGATAGCCTGTTCTTTGGCTCGGAGTTAAAGTCTATCCTGATGAGCGGTAATATTGAGCGACAGCTTGATGTTCACGCATTGAGAGATATTTTCACAATGGGTTTCGTCCTGACACCGAAGACCTTATTTAAAAAAATTCGCTGTCTGCCGCCGGGCCATTACCTCATTTACCAGGACGGCACCTCGTCTGTTCACAAGTACTGGGATCTACGCTTTCCAACTCTTGAGGAATACGCTCATCAAAGAAGCATACAGGAGTGGGCCGAATCCCTCAGGGCAAAGCTTGAAGAATCTATACGAATACACATGAGGAGTGATGTTCCTGTCGGGGCATTGCTTAGCAGTGGGATTGATTCCAGTGGAATCGTGAGTCTGATGAGTCAACTTAGCGATGACCCCATTCAAACTTTTACCCTTGCCTTTGAGGATCCAATGTTCGATGAAGTAAGCCGGCAAAAGATTCTAAGCGACTTTGCAAGCTATAATCTCTCAAATCAGCAAGCGGTCTGCACTAGCGAGGACTTTAACCTTCTTCCCAAAGCCATTTGGCACCGTGAGGACCCTTACGCCCTTGGTGTTGCGATTCCCGGTATGGTCCTCTCTCGTTTGGCATCCAAAAACGTCAAAGTTGTACTGACAGGGGATGGTTCTGACGAAGTCTTCGGCGGTTATCCGTGGTTCAGGACAGAAAAATTATTCAGACCGCTCGCCACACTGCCTCTTGGCATCCGTCGGCTAATAGCACAAATACCAGCCGTCAGGAAAAAATGGTCTCGAGGCAGCCGACTGATGAGGCTATCCAACGAAATGAACATCACGCGCTACACGCAGATTGTTGACTCCCCGAGCGAGGAGTTTAGTTATCACCTCCTCTCGGATGATATTAGGCAAAATCTCGGCAACGAGCAGGAGCCGGAGGGAATGTTCACCGTTCCCGAAGAATTTGAGCGTTGGCATCATTTTACCCAACTGCAATATATTGAAATGAAATCGCGCCTCCCCGACTATATCACGCGGGACTTAGATGCGGTTTCCATGGCCTATTCGCTGGAATTGCGCGTGCCGTTTCTGGATCATGAGTTCGTCGAACTTTGCGCACAGATTCCGCCCTCTTTGAAAATGCGTAGGCTTGAGGAAAAATACATACTCCGCCAAGCCCTGCGTAATGATTTGCCATTAGAAATCCTCCGAAGGAGAAAACGTGGATTGACTTCCCCATTTGAACAATGGACTCGTAATCTACCCGAATTTGCACGGGAGTCGCTGTCAGAGGATCGAGTCCGTGAGAAAGGATATTTCAATCCTAAGTTTGTGGTCTATATGATTGAGCAACACCGGTCTGGAAAGGTTAACTATGGGAAGTCTTTGATGCGAGTTCTTGGAGTTCAACTCTGGGATGATCTTTTTGTTCGAGGTTGCCGACTCCTCGGGTAATGAAGCTCAGTAGCATATTGATAAGGGAATTGAGAGAGGATTGAATGTGGCTAAACCGCTTGATGTGGAGTGCTTATCTGGTTTATCACCTGCGTGGTCAGGCTCAATTTCCGTTTAAGTCGCTTGATGGTATAAAGCACGCCCAGGCACAACGGGTGCAAGGCATTGTGTCACATGCTTATCGTACTGTGCCCTACTATCGAGAGACAATGGATCGGCTTGGTCTGCTACCTTCTGATTTTCAAAGTGCAGATGACCTGTCTAAGCTTCCTCTGCTGGAGCGTGATCATCTGCAACGTGATCCGGAGTATTTTATCTCAACGGCCCAGCCACTTAATCGTTATCTTATGTTGCGTAGCGGAGGGAGTACCGGTACCCCTTGCACAGTTTATCACGATACGGCTGCCCTATTTCAGAATGCCGCACATGGTGAACGAGAACGTTCAATGATTAAGGGGCTGGTTGGAAGATCTCTGGGATACCGTGAAACAGTCATTGGGGCGAGACTGAGCACAGCCCAGGAGGTACAGGAGCTCTGTCAGAACAATGGTTTTCTCCCTTCCGGCATTCGGATTCACCGACAGTATCTCTATATACTAGACCCAACGGAAAAAAACATCACTTTGTTAAATGAATTTCAGCCCGATGTGATTCACAGTACCTTTGGATCTTACTTAGAAATCCTGTTTCCGTATATTCATACCACTGGCGAGAAATTTCATCATCCCAAAGTCATTACTTACAGCTCAACGGGTTTATCCGACTCAGTCAGGCGCTTAATCACAGAGACCTTCGGTATTCCCGTACTCAGTACATATCAAGCTGTAGAGGCGTTCAAGATCGGCTTTGAATGTCGCCAGGGGCTGGGATTACATCTCAATATTGACCTTTACCCGGTACGCATTATCAGTTCGAACGGCGAGACGCTGTCCGCTGGTGAAAGCGGTGACGTGATAGTTTCAAACCTGGTCAATCGGGCAACGGTGCTGCTGAACTACCGCCTGGGGGATATCGCTTGCATGCAGCAAGACCCGTGCCCATGTGGGCGTTCATTGCCCCTGATCTCATTTCCCCAAGGCCGAAGTGACGATCTAATCCAACTGGCTTCCGGCCAAACCGTACACCCGCAGTTTGTGCGTCTTATCTTCACAGACGAAAATGAAATCTGGCAATACCAGATTGTTCAGGAAAGTACCACTCACTTTCGCGTGGCGGTTGTTGTAGCTAAAACGTGTAACCGTCAGGAGACAAAGAAACGTCTCTTAGCTAAATTTGCCCGCTCATTTGGTCCAGACACCATGGTAGAAATCTCCTTTGTTGACTCAATTAATCGCACAGCAGGGAAATTTCGCACGGTGATTTCTATATATCAAAGATCACGGTCAGGTCTCATTCCAAACAACTCAAGTGAATAGCAGAGGAAAAGATAGATATGTTTTGCGAGAAAGACAACCATCAAATGCTGATAACAGTATCCCAAGGCTCGGAAGCAATAGGTTATATTGCCATTGATTCGACCGTTGGAGGCCGCTCATGTGGAGGGCTGCGTATGTTACCCGATATTGACGAGGCGGAAATGCGGGGACTAGCGCGCGCCATGACACTCAAGTACGGTTTTCTAGGGCTGCCGCAGGGCGGCGCGAAAGCGGGTGTGCGCTACGATCCCGATGCTCCGCAGGCAGAGCGCCGGCAGCGACTGGTAGAGTTTGGACAGGCTATTGCTCCGATTCTCCTCAGTCGTATCTATACCCCGGGCACCGATATGGGCACCGATAACGCCGACATCCGTAATATGCTCCAAGCGGTTGGAATGAAGTTTAAACGCCGAGAACTCCGCGGCACGGAGTCGGGCTATTACACCGCGCTGACGGTTTTTACCGGAGCAAAGGAGGCAACACGGCACTTAGGCATCAATATCGCCGATTGTAAGGTAGCAATTGAGGGCTTTGGAAAGGTAGGTAGCGAGCTTGCAGGACTTTTCAATCAAGTGAATGCTCCTATAGTGGCTATCTCTACATCGAGAGGAGCAATTTTCAACTCTAAAGGACTGGATGTAAAACTGCTTATCGAATTAGTTGCCCAAGTCGGAAGTCGAGTGGTTGATCTTTATTCAGACGCAGAACACATCGACAAAACAGCACTGTTCGAATTGCCCGTTGATCTGCTTTGTCCCTGTGCCCGCCACAACAGTGTGCATATTGGCAACGCCGATCATATCAGAGCGCGCATCATCTGCGCCGGCGCGAATAACCCGGTCACGCCTGAAGCGGAACGCATTTTGCTTAGTCGAGGAGTGTTGTGCGTGCCGGACTTTGTGACTAATTCTGGTGGTGTGCTAGGGGGTACCATGGAGTTTGCGTCGGTAGATAAGGTAAGGATCGCGGCGTTCATTGAAAGTCACATCGGCCCGCGTATTGCATGCCTTCTAAGCGAAGCCGATAGGCAGGGTGTATCCCCCCGTGACATTGCCGCACCACTTGCACTGCGTCGCTTCGATCAGATGCGTCAAAATTGCCATTCTACATTGCGCAGTCGGTTTTTTGAAGCTGGGCTGGAACTTTATCGTCGCGGATGGATCCCGGGCCGACTTGTTGCTTCATTGTCTTTGCCATATTTTAAGAGGTCACTTGCATGAGAATAGGTATATGATACCGAAGATGCAGGAAGTCACCATTCTTGGTCTCCTTGTATTTGAATAGTTACGAATTAATATTGAGAAATACATTATGTCCTTCCGATCCGATGATCTGATTTGTCCCGATTGTCATGCCGCTATTCAATACAACATGAATGACAGTCAGGGAACGCTAGTGTGTCCGGCGGGGCATGGCCCATGGCTGGTGGAGAACAGGATTGTCAGATTCATCAAGGGTGATGTTCCGCATGATAACCGCTGGACGACAACATACCGCGAGCTAAATGGTTGGGGACCTTGGGGGTGGTTACTCCGGAGAAATATCCACTGGGGCATACCCAATCTTTTGCAGCAGATGCTATCGCGGCTGGGTCATTACCCCTTGGAAATTGTCGACCTGGGTTGTGGAGGTGGCTGGGAGTTCTTGACAACGTTTGGACGTGTAACAGGGGTAGATTATGGGGCCGGAGCGCTTTGGAGCGCCGCATCAATATACGATAGGGTCATTCGTTCACAGGTAGAGCGACTGCCATTAGCGAACCGTTCGGTAGACGCAGTGGTGAGCATCTGGATGTTCGAGCACCTGCCCGAAAAACAGTTCGTCGCTACCTTGCGCGAGATTAAACGCGTGCTTCGGCCAGGCGGACGTTTGATTTTCTTCGCGGATATGGACTCATCTAAGCCGATTATTCGCTGGGCGAAGGGCTTTCCGGAAGAATATGTTCGTAATCACATAGACCCGGTGGGACACCATGGCCTGCGCTCGCTCCGGTACACTAAGTTTCTGCTTCAGCGTGAGGGGTTCGTTGAGAATGAGACGATCGCGGTTAACAAGAGCAGCCTGCTTCAACCAGTGACGGCACTCTGGATGTTCAATAACGAACTGGGGCACCGATCCAAGGTACTGCGTCTTTATCTGCTTGGATGCCAACTGGCGCTGAAGTCACGTTTTTTGTACAGACCATTATATCTGTTGCTTATGGAATATCACCGGCTTGCCGACCGCTGGCTGCCGGAGACGTATGCCTTCAGTGCCGCATTTGACTGGATTCTTCCAGAAACACGCGGACCATTCTTCTCACTAGCGGGGAAGAATACTACTCCCGCTAGTGATAAAAGTGAAATTGATCCCTGGTGTGGCTTACCCGTAGATGAGGAGAATCGGGGACGTCGACCAGTAGCGGTGATGGTTGACAATTCTGGTCGTTCACACCCACAGCGGGGATTGGCATCCGCCTCAATCATCATAGAGGCACCCGTCGAAGGAGGTCTGACGCGCCTTATGCCCATCTTCACTCGGGCTTTCATCAACCGAGTCGGGCCAGTACGAAGTGCCAGGCCATATTTTATCGAGTGGGCCGGGGCTTATCAGCCCTTCTATATGCACTGCGGCGGGAGCCCTGAAGCACGGACTCTTCTCGAGCATCCGGAGCGCGTGATTGACCTCGAATGCCGTTATCGTCGAGGTACATCGGAGGAGCCTGAGGCTGTTCAGAATTCACAGGTTCTTGTAATTGAGGATGGACGTACTCCTCCTCATCACATCTTCGTCGTCCCCCATCGGATTTTTGGGTCACTAAGTGAGCTGACACTGAATCTCCCCGCTGGTCTGGAAGGGTCAACATTGAGCGATCCGGACTCCCTCGCCCAGTACCGCCCGGAACTCCCCATGGCTTTCCGCGACGAAGCGGTCCCCGACGAGCAAGCGGCGCGGGTGCGGATCGAGATCCATTCGCGTCCCAGAGTCCCCTACCCTGAGCGATTCGATTGGGATGGGTTAGCTAAGGGATTTCGGCGAACGGTTCTCAATACGCCCATGGGTGAAGATGCAACGCGTGATCCTAACCTCTTGATTACCAACTTGGTTCTAATTTGGGTCCATGTGACTAACATTCCGGGCGACATCGAGAGGCGTTTGCGAATAAATACGAGCGGAGAAGGCCCCGCCCAGATTTGGTGTGGCCCTCAGCCGGAGGAAGCAATATGGTACAGAATTCAAGGCAGCGCTCCGATTCAATTCCGTGACCTATTCGGACGTCCCTTTCTTCTGCGCCGGGGGCTTACATGGATTTGTGCACTGCCCGAGGAAGCGATTGTAAAGATAACAAGACCATGAAGATTTCAATCATTATTCCCACATATAACAGATTTAATAAGCTAGCCAACTTGTTAAATTCCCTGATTCCTCAGATCAGGGAGCAAGGGTTAGAAAAAAATATAGAAGTGCTCATTGTAGATGACCATAGTGATCGCGTGGCGGCTGAACGAATTAAGCACTTATTGGATAGAAATGAGCATTCTTTTCTCAGACTCTTTCCATTAGATAGGAATAGAGGTCCAAGCTTTGCGAGGAATTATGGCCTGGGTCAAAGCGCCGGTAACCTTATAATCTTCTTGGATGATGATTGCATAGTTGAGCAAAACTATATTCTTGAGACGATTCGAGCTCACGAAGAACATCCCGAGGTGCTGGTGCTCAACGGGAACCTTAAGAAGCTAAGAGACGATTTTTACTCCAATTTTTGGTTTTACAACTACAATGCGGTCTTTAACAAAGAAGGCAGCAAGTTCTATCAAGTGAATAGGCTGGCGTCGGGCAATTTTTCAATTAAGAGAACGCTCTTAAAGATAATAAATCCCCTATTTGATGAATCGCTCCCTTCAAGGGAGGACTATGACCTTTATTTTCGTTTGCAAGAAAAGGGAATCGGTTTGTATAAATCAGACGACATTGTCGCTTATCTGGATTGTAGAGATTCGCTGGTGGGTTTAATAAAACAGAGAATGTGGTACAGCAAGGGCGAGTATTACATAAGAAGAAAATATGGTGAAGAATTTATCATTGCGGACGAGAAGAAGTATAAAACTAGTATAAGGCAACACTCTCCTTTCCTGGCGATACTGCTTGGATTCAGTTGGCGATTGAGCATGAAATACTGGAAGCTGAGAGACATGATGAAGATGAGAAACCTCTTTTAATCGTATCGTATTATTCTTTGATTCACTTGTAGATGCGGTTGATAGGCTGATTTAGGGGGTAAGTGTAAACTATGGATTTGAAGAAGATGAGCAGAGAAAAATACGGGGTGTTATCCATCATCGTCTTGACCTATAATCGCAAACATTTGCTGCACGGCTGCCTGGATTCATTATTTTCTCAGACTGTATCGAGAGAAAACCTACAGATAATAGTCGTAGATGATGGATCAACAGATGGTACAGAGGACATGATGCGGGAGCTGTCTCCGAGGCAATTAGGTTTAAGGTACTGTCGACAGACTCATAAGGGGATTCCGGCCGCGAGAAATACGGGTATTGTGAATGCTTCTGGCGATATCATCGCCATTGTGGCAGATGATTATCTACTTGGGCCAGATTATGCGGAAACCATAATCAGGTTTTTCCAGGAGAATCCCGGCGCAATGGTGGTGCGCTTCAAGATCATTGCAGCTGAGAATGATTTTGCTAGTAGGGTGAGCCATTTCTACTTTGATGTCAGTGTTAGAAGGCGCCTATCTTGCGAAGAGACTGCTGGGAAACACTGGATAGAAAATTTAAGGAGAAAGTGGCAGAAGCTTCCAGTTGTTGAAGAACAGATAACGACACAACACGACCTAGAGGCTGCGGGAGGGGCCGCATTCAAGAGGGAAGTTTTTCAGAAGATAGGGTTTTTCGATAAATCGCTACTGAGGGCAGAGGATACGGACATGACTAGGCGACTGCGTGCCGAGGGCATACCCGTTTACTATTATCCTTACCATCAGATCAGACATCGATACGGACGGAGGAGTATTTTTGATACAGCTAGGAAGTGTTTTGCTACTGGCCGCAACCGCTGGAGATATCATAAGAAGTATTCGAACGATTCTGTAAGCTCGTTTCGGTTAATAGTATGGGGAATTATGGAGAAGTCAGGTGCATTACTCAATGCTTTTTGGAGAGCTCGGCAGACTAAATCGGTGAAGGAGTTCTTGCTATATCTTCCTTTTATGTTTTTATTCGAGATTTCTAATAAATTAGGCTTCTTCTGGAGTGTCTTCATGTCAAAAAAGAACAGCACGGATAGCACCGGCCGTAGTTGATTATGGAAGGTTGAAAGGAGAAAATAAAGACTATTAAGAGAAACCTCTCTCGATTCTGCCTTGTCTTAGCTGGTCTTTGCATTTCGCTATTTTTAGCAGAAGGATTTTTTCGCATATTTTTCCCGCATTCACGAGATCATGTTGTCCCTAGTGGTCTATTCGATATTGATGATTATCTGGGTATAACTATAGTATGATGGGTAAATTAAACCTTGATACTTTTATAGCAGGATTCTATAGTACTAAGACAAAAATGGGGGGTTCTAAGTAAGGGTACGTGACTACTATAAGCTTATTCGCCATTCGCGATGACGATACCAGTTTTTTCACCCGGCCCGAGGAGTTAGAAGCAGTATATAGCCCTCTCCAGGGTCAAATACCTATATCGCTGGCTGTGGTGCCTTTCACCGTCGCTGCACATGGCGATAGAGTATTTGGTCCCAGCCCCTCAGAGGGACAAACCTTCCCTCTTGGTGAGAACAGGGAGCTAGTTATGTATCTGAAAGAGCAACTGCAACACCGACGGATAGAGATTATGCTGCACGGTTTCACACACCAGTATAAGAAAGCCAAATGGCGATGGCTTAGTGAATACGTTTGGAAAAGCGAGCAGCAGTTGTACACAGAAACAAGAACCGGTAAACATTACCTTGAAGATTTATTAAACACACGAGTTCACGTGTTTGTGCCACCGAATAATAGGATAGGCAAAGCGGGTGTGAGGGCAGTTGTCACGTCAAACCTATATATCTGCTATGGTAGCGGTAGGGGTGTGAATCACCCTTGGGGACTGCCATACGCTAAAGCTGATCTGAGGCGATGGATGTTTGGAATTTTAAGGAGGCGTCGTTATCCATTTCCATTAGATCTAGGTAACTACAAAGAGTCTGTGTCATATGAATTGAACCCCAAGAAGGCAACTTATGAAAAGTTGCATGACGCTTTGGAGTATTGTGTAAAACTTTCGGCACCGTTTGTATTAGCAACACACTACTGGCAGTTCCAACGTCATCCTGCTATGATAGCAGAGCTATACAACCTGGTAGACTATGCGTTAAAATTAGGAGCAAAACCCGCGACAGTATCTGAGTGTATGGGAGGTTCATGAATATTGCATTTCTAAGAATTGCGAGTAAAGCTGTATTTGTGGGAGTAGTACAGAGACATATCGTCCATTAATTCTTATTCTTCATACTTATATGCTGATGCGTGACTTTAAAACATCTAGATTTCTAGTTACAGGAGGGGCCGGATTCATAGGCTCTCACATTGTGGAAGAACTTTTAAAAAGAGGAGCACAGGTTCGAGTGCTTGATAATTTCGAAACTGGTAAAAGAGAGAATCTTAAATTCCCTAATTTGCCTAATGATATAGGGGATCGCTCCCTAGAGTTGATTGAAGGTGATATCCGTGATTTAGAGGTATGCCGTAAAGCTTGCGACGGGGTGGATTATATCCTCCATCAAGCTGCCTTACTCTCAGTCCCTAAATCGGTAAACTATCCGGCTGTTACCAACGAGGTTAATGTTAACGGAACATTAAATGTATTATTAGCAGCTAAGGAGAGGGGTCTAAAGCGAGTGATTCATGCTTCATCTTCCTCGATTTATGGAAAATCCGATCGTTTGCCTCTGCAAGAAGACCAAAAGCCCTCCCCTATTTCTCCTTATGCCGTATCAAAGCTTACCGGGGAATACTATTGCTCAGTATTTAGCAAAATCTATGGCTTAGAAACTATAAGCCTCCGCTACTTTAATGTCTTTGGACCACGGCAGGACCCTCAATCTGAGTACGCTGCAGTTATCCCCAAATTTATTCAGGCGGCTTTAAGAGGAGAGCCGGTAGAGATCCATGGGGATGGGCTTCAGACCAGGGATTTTACGTATGTCAGCAATGTGGTAGAGGCTAATCTTCTTGCTACAAAAGTCCCTAACACAAATGGTGAAGTTATAAATATCGCCTGCAGGAAGCGTTATTCCATCCTGGACCTTGTAAAGGGTATAGGTGAGATTTTAGGAAAAGAATTAAAAACTTACCATGTTGAACAAAGAACAGCAGACGTCCGCCATTCTCTAGCAGATATTTCTCTAGCGATGCGACTTTTGGGATACGAAGTAAAGGTAGACTTCATAGAAGGTTTGACTAAAACTATAGCGTATTTGAATAGGAACAGTGATTAATAGTATAAAAAAATAATTAGAACTAGTCTCATAAATGGTAGTAACTCTGTGTTTTCATAGCTTTTTTTGCGTTCTACCAGTATTTATGAGACCGCTTCTAGTAAATTTTTATGTTCCCTCAAGAGTTCAGTATTCAAACAACGATGTTGTTCAATCCAATCTTTATTAACTCAACCAAAAGCCATACATAAAACGAGATGAAAGTTCTCTTTATAGTACCTAATCTTGTAGCTGGTGGAGCCGAAAGACAAATTATTTATTTAATAAGAGGGCTTCTTGAAAGAGGGATTACCCCCTCTCTTTTTATGCTCGATCCTGTAGGGGTATTTTTGGATGAAATCCCGTATGGTGTTAAGGTGTATTTACCTAAATCCCATAGACCTAGTGATCCATCAATGAACCTAGTGATTCACCATCGGAACCCATTAAAGACAATACGGGAAATAATACGAGTCGTGCGCAAAGAAAAT